>CAMJLI010000067.1 GCA_946406585.1 uncultured Prevotellaceae bacterium
TGCAGAAGAAAGTGACCGTGACAGGTGCGCTTTCCTCCGTCAAGAATGAAGACCTGACACGTACACCTGTGGCTTCAGTGTCCAATGTGCTTGCCGGTCAGCTATCAGGTGTGACCACTGTGCAGTATTCTGGTGAGCCGGGAACAGATGCCACATCCATTTTCGTCCGTGGCCAGGCCACTTGGGTTGACTCCCAGCCACTGATTCAGGTAGATGGCGTGGAACGCGAGATGTGGGATATCGACCCCAATGAAATAGAAAGCATCACGGTTCTGAAGGACGCATCCGCCACTGCTGTGTTTGGTGTTCGCGGTGCCAACGGTGTTGTGCTCATAACCACCAAACGCGGAACAGAAGGCAAGGCCAAGATTTCAGGAAACCTTTCCTTCACCGCCCTCACCCCGACGAAGATGGTGGAACAAGCCAATTCGTACGAATATGCCACATTCTACAACCAGATGCGTGCAAACGACGGCGGCAAAGCCATGTTCTCCGACAATGTGTTGCAGAAATTCCGTGACGGCAGCGACCCAATACGATTCCCGAGCATCAAGTGGGATGAGTATATCATGAGAGAGGTCACACTCCAGCAACAGCACAACGTGAACATCGTAGGCGGCAACAAGAAGGTGAAATACTTCATCAGCGCCGGTATGTACACTCAGGATGGATTGTTCAAGGAGTTTGACAAGTCGTGGAATTACGGATATGAATATCAAAGATTCAACTACCGTTCGAATCTTGATATCAATGTGACAAACACCACCCAGCTGAGTTTCAACATTGCCGGCAAGGTGGATGATACAGACCGCCCCAAAACAGGTCAAGGTTCAAGCGGTATGATCAAGGCCATCTACTATGCCACCCCATTTTGCAGCCCTGGCATTGTAAATGGAAGATATATCGTGAACTCCAGCCAGCCGGCCGACAACCTTGATGGCAATGTGCTGCCATTCGTGGGCGATTCGCCAATGACATATTATGCATACCAGCCAGGTGCCATCCAGACAAACAACAACCGCTTGTCTATGGACTTGGTGCTCGACCAGAAGCTCGACATGCTGACCAAAGGCCTGTCGGTGAAGTTGAAAGGCTCTTACAACAGTTCATTCGGCGTGACCAAAACACTGACAGCAGCTGTAGCCACCTATACTCCGGTATGGACATGGGAAGACGAGGCACAGACAAACGGTTACCTGCAATATCGCAAGTCAGGAAATGACGACGAGCCAACCTATTCATACGGCTATGGCAAGTCTCGTGACTGGTATGCAGAAGGTTCGTTGAACTACAACCGCACCTTTGGCGAGCACACCATAACAGCCCTTGCCCTTTACAATCAAAGCAAGGAATACTATTTTGGAGCCGATGTCACCTATAACGACATACCTCGTACATACGTAGGTTTTGTGGGCCGTGTGACATACGACTGGAAGAACCGCTATATGGCAGAAGTCAACTTTGGTTACAACGGTTCAGAGAACTTCGCCCCGGGCAAGCGCTTTGGTGCCTTCCCCGCAGGTTCTGTAGGATGGGTGATGAGCGATGAAAAGTTCTTCAAGCCATTAAAGCCTTGGGTGAGCTTCTTGAAATTGAGAGCATCTTGGGGTCTTGTAGGTAATGACAAAGTGAGCAGTTACCGCTTCATGTATATCCCCGACCCATACAACGTGAACCAGAGTGCACTATTCGAGCGTACAGGCAAGGATACTGGAGCTTTCGGTTACAACTTTGGTGTGGAGAACAGCACCACCTCGAAAGGTGCAGTAGAAGCTGCCAAGAACAATGCTGATGTGACATGGGAGAAAGCATTCAAGCAAGACTACGGTTTCGACATGTATTTCTTCAACGACCGTCTTCGTACGACATTTGATTACTATCGCGAGAACCGTTGGGACATTTTGGCCCAAGACTGGACCAACCCAGGCATGCTCGGTTTTGACCCACCATATACAAATATCGGTGAGGTGGACAGCTGGGGCTGGGAATTGTCAGTGAACTGGCAAGACAAGGTTGGAAGCGACTTCCGCTATTGGGGCAAGCTCAACATATCCCACAACCAGAACGAGATATTGGTCAATAAACAGGAACCAGTAAAGAACGAGTACATGTACACTCGTGGCCACCGAATCGGCTCACGCTCCCTCTACAGGTTCTGGAAGCTCTACTACAATGGTTGTGAAAAGGACTACGAGGCAGAGTTTGGTTCACCGTTCCCCGAGCAGTTGGCATCAGAATTGAAGCCAGGCGATGCAGTTTACATCGACATGGACAAGGACGGCAAGATTGACCCCAATGATGCAGTGGTGGGAACAGGTTATACCGACGACCCACAGTACATTGCCGGTTTCAGTTTTGGTTTCACATGGAAGCGTTTGACATTCAACGCCCAGCTGACTGGCGCATGGAATGTAAGCCGCCTCATCAGCGACGTGTTCCGCCGCCCATTCACAGCTTCGGGCAACACCAACTATGGCGGTCTGCTCAAATACCATCTTGAAAACACATGGACAGAGGACAATCCAAATCCAGGAGCAGAATATCCACGTGCAACATGGACAAATGCCGACCAGAACTACGCCAATTCCGAGCTATATGAGAAAGATGCGAAGTACTTGCGTCTGAAGACCATCCAAATAGCCTACGACTTCCAATTCCCACTGATGAAGAAATTGGGCCTCACCCAACTTCAGTTGGCATTGAGTGGTTACAACCTTCTGACTTTCACCCCATATCTGTGGGGCGATCCCGAGACAAGAGCGAGCAACTCTCCATCTTATCCGTTGCAGCGTACCTATACAGCCAGTCTGAAGGTAGGATTCTAATAATATAATAAGGTATTAAAATGAAAATACATCATCATTTGTCAATATTGACTCTGGCATTGGCAACCTTTGCCACATCATGCACAGATGAAATAAAATTCGGCAATGCCTTCATTGAGAAGACACCGGGTGGTGCGCAAACCATCGACACCGTGTTTGCCAATGCAGAATACACCCGCCAATTCCTGACCGGCATCTATGCCTTGCAATACTACGGCCTACCTTACAGCAGCAACCGATCCCCTGTGAGCCAATTCGCCTATAGTGGCAAACTTGATGCGCTGACCGACTGCTACCAGATACACTGGAACGGCACTGCCATTTACAACTCCTACTATTCGGGCACATTGTCGGCAAACGACACCCCACTTGTGAGCTACACCAACGACATGGTGTGGGAAGCAGTGCGCCAAGCATGGATTCTCATTGAGAACATAGACAAGGTGGAAGGCATGAGCAATGAAGAGAAAACCAGCATTGTGGCCCAGGCAAAATGTCTGATAGCAGCCCGCTATTTCGACCTTTACTCATTGTATGGCGGTCTGCCAATAGTAAAGAACTCCTTCAGCGGTCTTGAAGGTGGTTATGAACTCCCCAGGGCTTCTGCAGAAGCAACAGCCAATTTTATGGTGCAATTGCTTGACGAAGCCATACCCAACCTCCGCTGGGCCTACAACGGCACGACAACCGATACTGATGCCGCTAACAACACAGGCCGTTGGACAGCAGCCGGTGCCATGGCTTTGAAAGCAAAAATCTTGATGTTCAATGCTTCACCACTTTATAATTCAGACGAAGGATATTTCGGCGGCACAACACAAGCCGAGAAAGACTCCATCGTTTGGCATGGTGGATATAAGGCAGAACGTTGGACACGTGCCCTTAAAGCCTGCCAAGACTTTTTCGACCGTCTCAAATCAGAAGGCTATTACAAGCTGACAGAACCAGCCGACGTGAACTGCCAGAAGAATGCCAATGGTTATCGCCAAGCCTACCGCATGGGATACATTTACCAAGGCAGCAAGGAAGTTCTTCACTCCACGCGTGTTGCAACAGTATATGGCACCCAAGGAACATATAGTTGGTGGAACTGGATTGGCCTTGGCCGAAATTCCTATCTGCCAACAGTGGAATACATGAGCATGTTCCCATGGAGCGACGGCACACCATTTGACTGGGAAGCCGACACAAAGGGCGGACGTATCTCCGGAGCCAACGGCCGCTTGTTCTACCAATATCGCAACTACCGTGGTTCGATACTCAAGACCCCATCTCGCGACCCACGTCTGTATGAGAACATCCTTGTGAACGGAACGACATATACATTCGACTGGACTCAGGGTGCTCCCACTGGCGACTGCTACGAACTTTGGGTGAATGGCTACGACGAGGCATCAGATGTGATGAGCGCCGTTCAAAACAAGGAGACAGGCCAGTATGAATTTGCGATGCAAGAAAAGCTGACTTCAAAATACTCCACCGGCATGGGTGTTATCAAGTATTATCTTGGTGAGGAATACCACCGCAAATTCATGCACTGGGTATATCTCAGTCTGGATGAAATGTACCTGATGTATGCCGAGGCACTTGCGCAGACGGGTAATCTGACCGCAGCCATAGAGCAAGTTGACATTGTTCGTGCACGTGTAGGACTTGGTGGCCTGAACAAGAAGAAAGCAAGTTTCAGGAACATCAACTATGCAGAAAACCAAAAAGAATTGTTGGAGGAAATCCTTCGTGAACGTGCATGCGAACTTGGCATGAGCAACAACCGCTATTATGACATGATTCGCTACAAGCGCACCGACTGGATTACAAAGCCACTCCATGGCCTCATCACATATCGACTGATGGAGAACAGCAAGGGTGAAATGGTAAGGAGCTACGATCCATGGAAAGGCACCCAGAAAGACAATGGCGTCATCGAGCCTTCGCAATTCGAGTATGAGTTGTTTGAAATATTCAACCGCACACGCGACCAGTGGGGCAAGGATGCCAATTCTGCTGAAATAAAGAAATGGCTGCTGTTCCCATTGCCAATAGGAGAAATCAACAAGGGTTATGGTCTGGTGCAAAATCCAGGATGGTAATTCATTAAAACCCCAAGTCAATCTTAATGATTATGAACAATAATAAAATCAACATATTAGCATTGTCGCTGTTTGTCGGCATCACTCTGCCGTCATCAGCCCAGACAGACAGCACAGCGTTGACGGGAAACAGCTTTATTGACCAAAAGATAGAGATTGGAGCCAACAAAGACCTGACCCGTTCGCAGTCGACTGCTTCCGTGTCTGTCATCACAAGCGAGACGGTGGACAAACGCTCTTCAAAGAATATCGGCAATTCGATACTTGGCCAGGGCAACGGCCTTATCTCGCTTGATGGAGCCGGCCTCTATTACGAAGCCAATCCCACATTCTTTGTTCGCGGACTTCAAAGCCTTAGCACCAGCACCCCGTTAGTCCTGGTGGACGGCATAGAGCGCGACATCACCTTGGTTAGTCCGGAAGAAGTGGACCATGTTACCATTTTGAAAGATGCAGCAGCTGTGGCCCTCTATGGTTACAAGGGTGCCAATGGCGCAGTGCAGATTGTCACCAAGCGAGGGAAGTACAACAGCAACAGCATCCGTGTGAACTACGACCACCTGTTCAATTCGCAGATAGACCGTCCCAAGTTTGTCAACGCCCACACCTATGCTTTGGCAATGAACGAGGCACGCGCCAACGAGGGACTTTCACCACGTTATACACCCGACGAGCTCTCTGCATATCAAAATGGCACATACCTCTATCAATATCCAAACATCAACTGGGTGGACGAAACGTTCAGGAAGAGCGGTGTGACCAACAAGTATGCCATAGAGTTTAGTGGTGGTGGTGAGCGTTTCCGCTATTTTGCAATGCTCAACCTGCTGTCTGACAAAGGCTTCATCAAGAATTTCGACATGTATGACGGATATTCCACCCAGGACAAATATGTTCGTGGCAATCTTCGTACAAACCTCGACATAGACTTGACCCCAACGACAGACCTAAAAGTCAACCTGCTTGGCGTGCTCAGCGAAATGTCACGCCCAGGTTCTCAAGCCGACCTTTGGGACATGGTTTATAGTCTGCCATCAAATGCCTTCCCCATCCGCAATGAGAATGGCCAATGGGGAGGAACATCCACCTATGCTGGCACGATGAACCCTGTAGCCATTTCCTCAGATGCTGCTTATTACAAGCTTCATGAACGCGCCCTTTTTGCCGACATGACCTTGCAACAAGACTTGAAATACTGGATAGAGGGATTGAGCTTGACAGCACGTCTTGGTTACGACACATATTCCACTTTGTATGAAGACCACAGCAAGACCTTTGTATATGGCAACTATCCTGTTACTGGATGGGTTAATGGTCTGCCCAATTTAGGCAGCTATTGGTCGGGAGGTGCTGACGGCACCATGGGCAAGACTGCAAACACCAATGCCTATCAGCGCCGCCTTACCTTCAACGCCGGTCTGAATTTTGACCGCCAGTTGACAGACAATGACGCTGTTTATGCACAAGTGAGATACGAGTATGACTATGCCAACTCAACAGGTGCCAACACCAGCCTTTACCGCCAGAATTTCTCCTTCTGGGGACATTATGCACGCCAGAATCGCTACCTGCTTGACCTTGCTCTTGTATATTCAGGCAGCAACCGTCTTGCCCCTGGTACGAAATGGTCGTTCTCTCCAACAGTATCAGCTGGTTGGGTGATGTCAGAAGAGGGATTCTTGAAAGACAACGATATTGTTGACTTCTTGAAGGTACGCGCCAGTGCAGGCTTGATAAATGCCGACTATTTGCCAGGCGACAATGTATGGACCTACTACACTCAATCCTACTCCCAAGCAGGTGGTGGATATGCATTCGGCAGTGGCTATGATGCCGCCAGTTACGGTCCTGTGTCCATCGGCCAGATGGCTGCCGTGGATCCCACACATGAGAAAGCCTTGAAATTCAACTTCGGCTTGGATGCCGTCTTGTTCAAAGGTCTCAACATCGAGTTGGATTATTTCATCCAGAAACGCAAGGACATCTGGGTGTCGGGTAGCGGATACTATTCATCGCTCATCGGTTTCACCGCACCTTATGTCAACGAGGGAGAGGTCAGCCAGCATGGTTTTGAACTGTCAGCCAACTATACAAAGTCGTTCGGTGAGTTGACATTAAATGTTGGAGGCAACATGATGTTCTACAAGAACAGCATCGACAACATGGCAGAAGAGCCACGAGCATACTCCAATCTCGTGCAGACCGGCAATCCACTCAGCAGCACCTATGGACTCATAGCAGAAGGTCTTTTCACAAGCCAAGCAGAGATAGATGCCAGTCCAAGACAGACATTCTCGACCGTCCGTCCTGGCGACATCAAATACAAGGATGTGAACAACGACGGAGTGATTGACGCCAACGACGTTTGCAAGATAGGCTACTCCACATCTTGTCCTGAATTCTTCTACAACTTCCACATTGGTGGCGACTATAAAGGATTCGGAGTAGACGTGATGTTCCAAGGTGTAGGTCGTTACTCAGCTGTCCTGAACACCAAGAGCATGTACTGGGGTCTTGTAAACAACACAACACTTTCACAGTATGTCTACGACAACCGTTGGTCGCCAGAGAACAACAACGCCAATGCGATGTTCCCACGCCTCAGTTCGAGCAGCAACGCCAACAACTATCAGACGAGCACCTTCTGGTTGAAAGACCGCTCCTACCTGAAACTGCGCAATCTTGAGTTCTATTACAATTTCGACAAGAGTCTGTTGGCAAAGACCAAGATTGTGAATGCCGCCAAGCTGTATGTAAGAGGTGTTGACCTCTTCACATCAGACAATTTAGACGAAGTGGATGCCGCTTCCTATGGTGCCACCAACCCACTGACACGTAGTTGGGTGATTGGCATGTCAGTGACATTCTAACATGAACACCAAACAGAAAGTACAAGATTATGAAATTCAACAAACATATCTTATATGCCGTTGCAGCCCTGTCGCTGGCATCGTGTTCCGAAAAGATGGACTATCATGAATACAAGGTGGATGGTGCCGAGTACATTCAGGAGATGTTCAGTCGTACAGGTGGTCTGATAACCACCATCTATCAGAATCTGGATTCAGATTTCGGCAACTATTCCGGTGCGATGCTAAGTTCTGCCACCGACGAGTCTGCCTATTCCCATCCAGGCAACCAAGTGGAAGATTTCTACAACGGAGCATGGAGCCCGACCAATGCCAAAGGCTCAATATGGACAAGCTGCTATCAAGGAATCAGTTATTGCAACCTGTTTCTTGACAAGTTTGTGGGTCTCACCTTCCCCGACTATGCCCTTGATGTAGATTATTTGAAGGAGATGCACCAATACAACAACTATCAATGGGAAGCACGCTGGGCACGTGCCTATTTCTACTTCCTGTTGGTTCGCCAATATGGTGATGTGCCTTTGAAGCTCCACGACATGGATGCAGCAGAAGCCAACAACCTGCCCCGCACCTCATCAGATGAAATATTCAAGTTCATCGATGACGAGTGCGCAGCCATCAAGGACACTATTATTGAGAACTACAACGACCTTGGCAACATGGCCATGAGCATAGCCGAGAGTGGCAGGGCCAACAACCTGGCAGTGCTCGCCCTCCGCGCCCGTGCCGCCCTCTATCATGCCAGCCCGCTGTTCAACCCCAACAACGACAAGGAGTTGTGGAAACAGGCAGCCCTTCGCTGTCAGGAATGCATCACCGCTTGTAAGGGCCGCAGCATGTCGCTTGTTGCCGACTACATGACATTGTTCCAGTCCGACAACTACAAGGACACCAAGGAGATAATATTCGCACGTCGCCAAAACTCCACATCAGCAAGCAACAACTTTGAAAAGTACAATTTCCCCATCGGCATGGAAAATGCAGGAGGCGGCAATTGCCCGACACAAAATTTGGTTGATGCATTTGAGATGACCGACGGCAAGGCATGGAATGAGAGCAGTCTTTATGACCCACAGAATCCTTACGCCAACCGCGACAAGCGCTTGTCATGGATAGTGGCTGTCAATGGCGAGCAGTGGCCCAACGCCAATCCCAACCCATTGGAGCTTTATGAAGGTGGCGCCAATGCGCACCCCATCACCTATGCTTCCACCACAGGTTACTATCTGAAGAAATACTGCAACCCCGGCACTGTGATTGGCGCTACTGGTTCGAATGCTTTCTATCACAACTGGGTGGTATTCCGCTTGGGCGAGATGTATCTCGACTTGGCAGAGGCAATGCTCAACTATTTGGGCGATGGCTACCAGAAAGCCCCAGACCAGAACCTCAACATGTCGGCTGCAGAAGCAATCAATGTGGTTCGCGCCCGTGCCGGCCAGCCGAATATTGCTGAAGGCCTTGGATTTGAGGAGTTCAAGAAGAAGTATGAAAACGAGAGGTTTGTGGAACTTGCCTTCGAAGGCCACCGTTTTTACGATGTACGCCGCTGGAAGGAAGCCCCCAAATATTTCGTCAACATCATGAAGATGAACATTCAGAAGCAAGGCGAAAACGTGACCTATACCCGCCAGCCATTGGAAACCCGCCAATGGGATGACAAGATGTATTTCTTCCCCATTCCACAAAGCGAGATTCAGAAATCGGGTGCCCTGACCCAAAATCCCGGCTGGAACTAAATTTCCCTCGCCGAATCTGGCAGTCTGGCCGTCAGGTTCGGCGACCGTCCATATAATACTTTTTAGTCAACTTAATATTCATCCTTAAAGTAAAACAACATGAGAAAAATTTACATGATGTTTGCAGTGCTTGGAGCATTCCTTTATGCTTCCACAGCATCGGCAGGTGTTAAAAACCTGTACAAGCAAGACTTTGAGTCATCTACCGACCCTGCAGCTATTGGCTGGTCATCCCCCAACCTCGCTGGTGGCATGTCAATCACAGGTGACCAAGAAGGCAACTATTTCCAGTTCAGCCTTGGCAACAACAATGGCCGTAACTGCTCTCTCCTTTGGGGTTCCGACATTTACGGTGAAAACAATTCCAACGTGTTAGGTGGAACCTATCATATTGAATTTGGCTGGTGCTACAAACAAGGTTCCAACAACCAATATGGCACCCAGGTGTGCGTGTTCTCTGGTGAAAAAAGCGAAGTAAACAACGGCAACTATGTTCACAATGGCGACGCCCTTCGCGAGACACAATGGCTCTTTGCCTTGACAGAACTGGATGCAGACCGCAACTTCTACATCAACGATGACAAAGCCAACACTTTCATCGTGAACATAGG
>CAMJLI010000068.1 GCA_946406585.1 uncultured Prevotellaceae bacterium
GCAACAGAGGGATGGTGGTATAATGGAGTGACCTACTCCGCCTTCCGCAACCCTGACGGTTCACTTGCCGTGATTTTCTACAATTCCAACAACAACCAGCTCAAGGTGAACATCACCGATGGCAACAACCGTTACAACCAGATCACACTCCCTCCACGCGCAGCAGTCTCAGTGCTGATGAACACGGACCAGACCGACCATCAACAGGCGTTGTACTCCTCGCCCACCCCATCCACGACAGGTTACTATACCCTTACGGGGATGAAGGTGGATGCCCCGAAACATCTGGGCATCTTCATACACCAAGGCAAGAAAGGAATCATGAAATAGAAACTTATTAACAATTCAATTTATTCACTTAATCATCACATTATGAAAAAATGGTTTACACAATTAGGCGTAGCGATGGCATTATTCGCAAGCGCCACCACTGTGCAAGCACAGGAAGCGTTGGTCATAGACGGCACGAAGGGCTATGACGGCACACTGGTGAGAGGTCAGGACTACATTCTCCCAGGCACCGACGAATCATGGTATGTCATGCCCGACATCTTCAAACACAAGTCGGGTGAAGTTTGGACATTCCAAGCCTATGGCCAGGCCGATTATGCCTATTGGTTTACTGCTGACCCCGACAAAAAGTTCGTCAGCGTAGAATACAGGCAAGTTGACAATGACCCCGAGTCGGCATTCGCCAACTGGGACATCAACCATGCACTCTATCTCAATGGCAGCAACAACATCGGTTTCCCATCCTATCGCACAAGTCCCATCAACTGGCAGGGCGGTGCCGACGTTGTCGTTCCACAGGTGGAGCCCAATGTCTATCGTGTCACACTTGTCTTTGGACAGGAATTGAATGCAGACGCCCAGGTCAACTTCAAATTCTTCAAAGGCAAGAACTGGGGAGGTGACGTCCTTCCCGGAACAGGAGAGGGCAACATCTGGATGGAAGAGAACCCATATCTCTATATCGGCGGTCAGGATGGTGCCAGCGGCGACAATGGAAACATCTATTCTCAGAGTACGGCTTCTTTCGGCAATGGCGACAAGATTTGTGTCACCGTGGACATGAACCAGACTCCAGGCAAGGTGACTGTGGCTTATGAAGAGTACATGCCATCAGACTTCCCCACCTTCAACGGAACCAACATGACCAAGGCCGGCAACAACTATTACTTTGATGCCGCCCTCACCCAAGGAGCAGAATTCACTCTCGGCAACACCTCGGCAGTGGAGATGGACATCAACAGTGCGTATGTGGATGAATTCGTAGCCACCAACCAGGGCAACGGCAAGTTCAAGTTCAATGCCATCAGCGGCAACTACACCGTGATGCTGATGCCAACGATGAACTATGTGAAAATCTTCCCCGGCACCTATGAGGCACCCGGCACGTTCAATGCCGACAAGGCATTGTGGATTATCGGTTCCGACATTGGCCAGCCCACATCAGCACAGAACAATTCCAACTGGAGTGCATCGCTCATGAACAGCATCCCCGTGGCCCAAGTGAGTGAGAATGTTTACAAGATAGCCTTCACCTATGGTCAGGAGCTGACAGGCGTGAACTTCAAGTTCTTTGGTCAGTATGGTTGGGGAACAGAATTCCATGGCGAGGACCTTTCCATGGCCCCCAATGACTACTTCTATGTAAACACTCCGCAGGGAGAATGGGTATATGACGAGAACGGCAATGAGACCTACCAGCGTGGCGGTGACGATGGCAACATCTTCTCAGGTCCTGCTCCATTGGGCAAGGGCGACAAGGTGACGCTGACCATCGACCTCAACGGATTCGTGGCAGGAGACCCAGTGAACGACATTGTTGCCGTGCCTGGCAAGATTACAGTGGAATACAGCGCATCATCAGCTCCCAAACCAACATTCAACGGTGTCGAGATGACATCCAATGGCGACAACTACGTGGCAGAGGTTGAGTTGAACCAAGGCGACATATTCACTATGACAGCACCCGACTTCGACATCAACAACATCTATACCGACAATCAGTTCGCCGTCTGCCAAGGCAACGGCCAGTTCAAATTCAACGCCGTGAGCGGCAAATACACCTTCGTTCTGATGGAAGGCAAGAACAACCTGAAGATCTTCCCAGGCACGATGAGCGCACCTGCCACCATCCACGAGGGTGGTCTCTGGATTATCGGCGAAGGTATTGGCCGTCCGAATGTCAACAACAACGCTCCTGGCTGGAACACCGGCGCACTGGTCGACATTCCTGTAGCCCAAGTAGAGCCTAACATCTATCGCTACGTTGTAACCTGCGGTGTGGAGATGTGGGACAACTGGTGCAACTACAAGTTCTTCGGACAGCCCAACTGGGGTATTGAGTTCGTTCCAGGCACCGACTATGCAATCACCACCGACAACCCATATCTCAAGATTGGCGAGAGTGACGGCAACGTCTCCTTCAACGGTGTCTTCGAGTGGGAGAAGAGCTACACCATCACCATCGACTTCACGGCAGGTCTGAATGCCGGTGTCATGACCGTGGAAGAAGGCAGCGGCACAGGTGTGAAAGCTGTAGAGACATCCGGCAACAACGCCAATGGTGCCATCTACACCATCTCCGGTGTACGTGTCAGCCATCCAACCCAACATGGCATCTACATCATTAATGGCAAGAAGATTGTGAAATAAAGGAATGACAATTATCTTAAAGGCCGTGGCATTTTCTGTGCCACGGCCTTTATTCTTTTATGTATGTGATTGAACAATTCTGAAGGTAGGATTTCCTCTATTTGGAATCCATGGAGGCCTTTCTTCTCAACAAAGCCTCAAGATAATAATAGTCAGCATAGTTGATTGGTACATCAATTTCATCACCTGCGGGATGGTTTCCCGTAGAGTGCAGCAGAAGGAAGCCTTGAGCCGTCTGTGGTTGTGGCTGGTAGTTCTCCTGCAAACTATGCAGGATGTCATTTGCAAGGCTGACATACCCCTCGGCCTCATCAGACTGAACAAAACCAGCCAACTCATAGAGAGCCGATGCGAAGATGGCGGCAGCCGAGGCATCACGTGGCACCCCACTTGCGGGAGCCGTTTGGTGGGTATTGATGCGTGGGTCGCGCATGTCCCAATATGGGATCTTGTCAGCCGGCAAGTCTTTTTGTGAGAAGAAGAACCGTGCTATGTTCCGCGCCTGTTGGAGGAAGGCCTCGTTGCGAGTGTATCGGTAGCACATGGTGAAGCCATACAGTCCCCAAGCCTGCCCTCGGCTCCACACGCTCTCGTCAGCATATCCCTGATGTGTGATGCGCTTGATCACCTTGCCCGTATCGGGGTCATAGTCAACCAGATGATACGACGAATAGTCATCGCGGAAATGGTTTTCCAAGGTCTTTGTGGCATGACTGACAGCCATTTCATAATATTTCTTGTCACCCGTAAGTCGGGAAGCCTCGAACAGCAGTTCCAAATTCATCATATTGTCGATGATGACAGCATATTTCCAGCGTTCAGGAGTACCCCAATTCCACGAGCGGATGCACCCCACCCTCTCGTCATATCGTGTGGCCAATGACTTGGCAGAGCGCAGCAACACATCCCGGAACGACTCCTCGTGAGTGAGACGCCAGCCATTGCCAAACGAGCATCCCATCATGAATCCAAGGTCGTGAGTGCCTGTGTGATATTTCACATTCTCAATGAGCCAAGTGTAGCTTACAGCCTGTTCGCGCCAGAAACGGTCGTGGCTATACTCATACATCAGCCACAGCATTCCCGGGAAGAATCCAGAACACCAGTCACTCTCGTCAACGAGTCTCAGACTGCCGTCTTTCTCCACGCTGCGAGGCATCATTTTCCGTTTGTCGGTCACATTTTTCCGAGCCTCTTTCACACATTCCAGTTGATAGCGCAACTGCAAGTCAGCCGAAGCAAAGGCATCGTCGCTCTCATCGGATTCATAATAAAGCAGGAAGAAGCGGTCGCTCCAATTCATCTGCAGATGGCTCTTGGCAACATTCAGGTAGTCGGTGCGCTGTGGATTGAGCAACCAAGCCTTGTAAAGGTCCTTGCAAAACTCATTTTGCTTATTGTCCCACCCGCTGATTTGCTGATAGGGCCATTTTTCAGCGCTAGCGCCAACGAATGGCAAGAGGAAATCCATGGCCTTGTAGAAGCTGGCTCCCTTTGGAGAAGATGTATCATCAATCTTGACGCCCATGTGTTGCGCCATATTGAACACATCAATCATGTGAGAAAGGTTATACTGCGAATAGCTGAATGCCAGCGTGCGGCGCAGTTCCTGAGGTTGTTTCCCATCAGGCTGAATTTGCTGGAAGATGCGTCTTTCAGGAAAATTGCGGACAAATTGCCCAGCCACCTTTTGGTTCCCCACATAGCAAGCGTATGCAATCACCTGCACATCATATGCTATGGAGTGGTTGTTGCGCTGCTCGCCCTCCTCCATGCCCTGCTTGCTTGTCAGCATCCAGTCCAGGAACTTGTTGAACCATACCCTCAGCGCCTTCTGGTCCTTCTTGCTGAAGGCAGCCGATTGTTCAAGCAATTGCACAGCCTCAAGCATCTCTACAAACGAGTAGGCATCGATAACCCCGTAGCAACGTCCCATCCCATTGTACATGCCGGGAACCACCTGCGCATAGTTCAGGTTTGGGTTCATACTAGTTTCCTTGTTGAGGAACCACACCTTCAGGTATTCCACAGCTTTTCCCGCATATTTATCGTCACCGCTGAAAAACCATGCCAGAGACAGTGTTGTGACGCCTTCTGCCATGGTCGAAAGGCGGTTGCGGTCATAACGCTCCAATTCTGGATTTGAGACCCCGTCACGCGAGACATAAGGCAGTCCATCAGGTTTCGAAGGGTCGGGCCAGAAATAGCGTGAAAGACTCATGTAATCATGCTTGTCGCCACTGGCAGGCATTTTCTCCTTCATCATCACAGACACCGGCTTGGTAGCCAACATCTTGTCAGCTTCACCCAACAGCTGCTTGAAAGCAACGGCATAGGCAGGTCTGTGGAGCGACTCCTTCACTCGGGCAAGGTGAGCCTTGTCCCAGATGGACTGTGCACTTGCACCCATGAAGAAGGCGAAAAAGATGGTTGTTGTCACAAAACTTCTATTCATACAATCGCTATTTATAGTGGAGTTATTTCAACATGAGGTTGCTGGCCACGGGCATCCTGACGCTTCCAAGTGATGGTGATGGTGCGCTGTTCACCTGGCATCAATGTCACGTAGTTGTCGCTGTAGATGACAGGCAGAATTTGTTCGTTATCCTCACCTTTGAGGTTCAAGCGAAGGAATACGGCGGGTGTCTTCCCCATGTTCTTAAGGTTCACAACAACTTTCTCACCGTTGATTCTTACTTGTTGCTGCAACTGTGGCATGGGCAATGATGATAGCGCGCGGTAATCATTATCCCTGCGCCCCATGATGTATAGATTCTCAGACAAGAGTCCGTTCTTGTCGGACAATTGCAAACGGAGGAAATATACATCTGTTGAGACACCGGATATCAGCGCGGAAAGTTTCGTCCACGCCAGGGTGCTGTCATCGGAACTGTTGATTTGAGTCTTCAGTTGGCGGACACGCTTTCCATTGAGGTCAAAGATAGTGGCTGTGGCATTGATTTTCGTCATGTTGCCTGCAGAATGGTTCACAATCTCGATGCTGTCTGTCAAGGCGTTGTATTGGATGTGGAGCGGCTCGCATGCTTTTTTTGCGCCGAAATATGCCGCCGTCGGGTCAAAAAAGTAGTCGTAGGTCTGCCATACCATCGACGGCCAACAAGGATGGCTCATCCAAAGCAGCAGGCCGGCACGACTCTTGCTTGTAGACTCAAACATGCCACGATAGCCGTTGTAGTTGATGAGCTGCGCCCAGCGGCTAAACTCCTCGGCATTCTTCGCCTCGCCAAACCCCTCCCTGACCAGGCGGTTGAACTCAGAAGAACGTTGTGCACCTTGCAGGGTAAAATCGTGCTGTCCCCATTGGAGCGACTGCGGCCAAAGGGCATCAGGACTGAACGTGCGGCGCAGGCTCTCGATGTTCATCACGTTTGGCATGCCCCGCTCAGAGTGTATCTTGCCGCTTTGTTTTCCGAAATACTCTTTCATTGCCAAGGCCCTATAAGGACCACCACCACTTACACCCTCTGAAGAAGAGTGTGAGATATATTCCATACCAGGTGCCAGCAGATGGACATATTCACGCAGTTTGCGGTCTATGCCCTCTGGAGGAAAGCCCTCGTTGCGGCCGCAATAGAGTCCGATGCTGGCATGTGACCGCATACGGCGGGTGTAGTCATAGGCATTGTCGTGAAAGAGAACATTATCATAGGGGTCTGGTCCATCGGCGGGATTGGCCAACCAGAAATCCTGCCATATCATGATGCCGTGGCGGTCGCATGCCTCATAGAAAGCCTCGTCGCCAATCTGTCCCACCCAGTTGCGTATCATAGTGAAATTCATGTCACGATGATACCCAACAGCTATGTCATATTCACGTGAACGATAGAGCAGGTTGTGTTCGTCAAACCCCCAGTTGCCGCCGAGAGGTATGAAGCGGCGTCCATTCACATAAATGCGCAAGGAGTCTGTCGCATCCACATACTTCATCTCTCTCAGACCAGCCTTAAAGCTGATGGAAGAGGATGGCGAAGCCCCAGATGTAAAGGTGAAGCCGGCATCATAGAGGAAAGGCTCGCCATAGCCGTTGGGCCACCACAATCGGAAGTCGCCGCCCGTCAGTTGGGGGAACTGCTCTGGTGTGAAAATGATTTCATGTTCGGCGTGGGCTGGCAATGTGACAGTCTTTTCAAAACGCACATCACCAATGTATCCACTCAGTGTACCTTTTACTGCTTTGCAGTCGTTGTTGCGAACAAAGACCGATGGACGAAGAGATGCCGTCTTGTTGTCTTCTGAAAGAACCGTCCTGACATAAGGGTCACTGACGGTGACCATGCCCGTTGTGGTCAGATACACCTCGTTCCAAATACCAGCCTCACGGCCACGGACGGTGGTAATCCAGTCCCATCCGACGGAAGCATGGAAAGTTGGGTTGTCTGCTCCAAGGATTCCACCATTGAACTGTGTCGTATTCTCGTCCTTCTCCTTGATGGCGGCAAAGTGGTCGTTGCAGATGATTTCCACGGCGAGATAGTTGCTTCCCTTTCGGAGCAATCCGGTCACATTGAAGTTTCCCCGCATGAAAGCCCCTTCGATGCGTCCCAAATAGTGTCCATTGAGAAAGACATTGGCTTTCCAGTTGATGCCGTCGAAATTGAGCCATTGCAGGCCATTTTCTTCCAGTTCCGAGATTTCAAACACATCACGATACCAGAAATTGGATCGGAAGAACGACTCCGATATCTGGTCAACATCATCTGCATAGTTGGGATCAGGCACTGCACCGATATTAATATAAGATGCCAACACCGTACCTGGCACTGTGGCAGCAATCCACTTGCTGGTGTCAAAGTCCCTGGAGGCTATCTCCTCACCAGTGGCATATACTTCGGAGGCCCGTTGCAAGCACCAATTTCCACCGCTCAGTTCGTAGCGGTTTCCACGTTTGCCTGCTACGGGATGAGGGGTATATTGCTTTTGCTGCCTCGACAGCACCTCCATCTCACGCAATGCGTAATAGCCGGCATCTCCAGCCTCCTCCATCAGCAGCCGAACATAGCGGCAGTTGGTCTTGGGTATGGCTGTTGCAGAGATGTCAGCAATCGTCGTCCATGAACGGGCATCATCCGACACCTGGATGCTTCCTCGCTTCGGAGCCTTATACCAATGGAGATTCACTTGCTCGACAGGCAAGACACTTCCCAAGTCGGTATAAAGCCATTGCTTGCCACCGCCATTGCTTATCCACATGCTGCAAAACTGTCGTGAAGACAGCAGTTCCACGTCGCTGCCTTCGGAATCCACGAGATGTATTTCGCGGATGTCCCAATGGGCCACGCCCTCCATGTCAAACAACACCCGCAGGTGATTTGAAAGAAGCGGTGCATCCAAGCGAATAGTCTCTTGCAAGACTCTGGCAGGCAGTAAGTTCTGTTCCTCCTGCTTGTTGGGGTCGGAGTGAAGTTTGTAATGCAGCAGTTCTCCCGGCAGTCCACTGCCTTTTTGTTCCCCTATGGTCTGCCAGTTCTTACCATCGGTGGATGTCTGCACTCTTAAGCCATATCCTTTTGTTGCTACCTTGTCATCATAGACCGCCATACCCTGAATCTTGAGTTTTGCAGGACAGATGCCTGGAGCGGTGTCGTTCCACTCGTATTGCAGCCATGAATGACTTCCCATCAGGATATTCCTTGAGTATTTGCCCCCGTCAACAGCCCACTCCGCTTCTTTGCGCGGCAAGACCCCATCTGGCGTACTTACCGAAAGCGTCGCCGGTTCACGTTGGTCATACAGCCCATCTGTCACCAAGTGTGCCACATGATTGTAATCGAGTGTCGAAGAGGCATAGGCCACACGATGTAACGCAATATTGTTGAGTTGCCCATTTCCCGCGTTCCAACTGACAGTCGGAGAATAATACTCACTGGGTGAACCAGGGTACAGTCCTATACCTCGTGTTCCATCTGCCTTAGCTGCAAGTATAGCAGCAAGCAGGCATAACGTTGTCAAAGATTTCTTCATATTCTTGTTGTTCCCTTTTGGATGCAAATATACTAATAGAACTTCATATAACGGCATTTTCATGCAAAAACAATATGCAACAAAACCATCAATAAAAAAAGACTTCAAAAAAGGATGGTAATAGAAAAAAATCATATAATTTTGTAGGGTTCTACTACTCAAGCAAAAACATTACAGCAGATGCAAAGAATATGAATTTCATCTGACAACTGTAGAATAACCTAATGGCGTGAGAGCCCAACTCCTATTGAAGGAAATATGAAACTACAAACTATTTTGAAAAGAAAACACTTAAACTTATACGACATGAAACATGAAAAGCTACTGACCTCTTTCCTTTTCCTGACAATTTCCATACAGGTGTCCATGGCATGTCCTGCCGACCCGAGCCAGACGAAGACCATCACCCTTGACAACGGCACCAAGAAGGTGGTGCGGCTGATGGGTGACGAATATGGCAGTTACTGGAAAGCATTGGACAACAGCGGATGCTTCAAAGCAAGACGTGGATTTCCGAACAGGTATGTAGAGGTGAACGAGGCCGAAGAGATGCGAAAGGCAGCGGTTCAAAGAAGAGAAAGTATAGAAAAGGCCAACAAAGCAGCTGGCAATGCCCTTCCTCCCAAAAAGGCACGCAACAGCACGCGCTCCGCTCTTGGACTGCCTTGCACCAAGCAAGACCTTAGAGGAAACAAACGCATGCTGGTCATCCTCGCGGGTTTCAAGGACAAGGCGTTCTCTCAGAACAACGCAAAATCTTACAATGACATCTTCAATGCTACAAACTATCATAATGGCAGGTTCTCCGGCAGCGTCAAGGACTATTTCCTGGCACAGAGCAACGGATTGATAAATCTGCAATTCGACGTCGTGGGACCTGTGGTGGTGTCGCGGAACAGCGCCTACTATGGCGGGCAGACCGACACACAGAACGATGCCCATGCATCTGAAATGGTGAAGGAGGCAGTGGAACTGGTCGACAACGAGGTGGACTTCTCCCTCTATGACTGGGACAACGACGGCACCGTGGAGCACATAGTTGTCATTTATGCAGGACTAAGTCAAGCCGAGGGCGGCAGCGAGGACGACATCTGGTCACACAAAAGCACGATTT
>CAMJLI010000069.1 GCA_946406585.1 uncultured Prevotellaceae bacterium
CGCCACCCGACCAACAGTCGTATTTCGGACAGAATTGGGGATTCCCTCCTTATTGTTGGGTAGATGAGGCAGGGTGCACCGACACAGAAAATGTTCACGGCATCTTTGAATGGTTGAGGGCTCGACTGAATCATGAGGAGCGGTTCTTCGATGCCATCCGCATCGACCATGCCGTGGGATATTTCAGAATATGGGAAATACCGGCAAATGCCGTCCTGGCCAACATGGGGCATTTCTCGCCAGCCTTGCCATTAAGCGAGGAGGAAATAACGCAATACGGACTCGTATTTAGAAGAGAACTGCATACGCGACCCTTCATCAACGACCGAATACTCGACTCCATATTCGGCATACATGCAGAATATGTCAAGGAGCATTTCCTCATAAAGCAGTCTTATGGGCTGTATGCCCTGAGGGAAGAATATGACAGTCAGGTGAAAGTGCGTGACTACTTTGGAGGCCTTTCCGACGAGAACAGCATCTGGATAAGGGATGGCCTTTACAGACTGATCGCCAATGTGCTTTTCCTGGAGGACAGGAGACAGTCGGGAATGTATCATCCGCGCTTCATGGTATATAACGAGCCGGTATACGACATTCTCAGCGCAGAGGACAAAGATGCCTTCATGAGACTGTACAATAATTATTATTATGAGCGGCACAATGCTTTCTGGAAGGATGAGGCCAACAGGAAAATAGGAGCCATGCTGCAAGATACGCGAATGCTTGTGGTGGCTGAGGATTTGGGCATGTTGCCGTCGTGTGTGGGTCAAGTCCTTGACAACCAACGCATACTATCATTAGAAATACAGAGCATGCCAAAGCAGACCGGACTGGAATTCGCACACTTGGAGGCAAATCCCTATCGAAGCCTCTGCACAATCTCAACCCACGACATGGCTCCACTGCGACTGTGGTGGGAGGAGAACATCGGAAGGACACAACGGTATTATGCCACAGTGATGCAACAGCAGGGCAGGGCACCCAAACAGCTGCCTCCGCATCTTGTCGAGATGATTGTTGCCAGGCAAATGTATTCCCCCTCGATGTTGTGCATACTGGCCATCCAGGACTGGCTGGCGATGGACCAGGATTTCAGATGCCGCAATGCTGCCGATGAGCGCATCAACTCACCGTATGATGAATATAACCAGTGGAAATACAGGATGTATCCTACTATTGAACAATTGAAGAATGCAAGAAGACTGAATGCAAAAATCAAGACAATGGTGGCGCATAGCAAGAGATGATGCATTTTGAATGTTTTTTTAAAGATGACAGAATTTGACACTTATATATTCGACTTGGACGGAACCCTGCTCGATACTCTTGAAGACTTGGCTGCAAGCACCAATCATGCATTGAAACAACATGGAATGCCTGTGCGGAGTTTGGATGAGGTGAGGCGATTTGTGGGCAATGGGGTTAGAAAACTGATAGAAAGGGCTGTGCCTGAAGGAACAGACGGCATGGTGGCAGAACAGGTGCTTGATACTTTCAGGAAGCACTACCTTCACCATGGACTTGACAATACCAAGCCATATCCTGGAATTATGGAGCTGCTTGCCACATTGAAAGATAGGGGGAAGAATGTGGCGGTGGTTAGCAACAAGTTTGATGCTGCCACCAAGTCGTTATGCAGTCATTTCTTCTCTGGCCTGGTGGATGTGGCTATTGGCGAGAGTGAAAACGTCAGGAAAAAGCCCGCTCCCGATACAGTGGAGGAGGCTATCCGCACGCTTGGCGTCAAGCGCGAAGGATGTGTCTACATAGGTGATAGTGAAGTGGATGTGGAAACAGCCCATAACAGCCACATCCCTTGCATCTCTGTCTTGTGGGGATTCAGAAGCCGGGATTTCCTTGAAAAGCATGGCGCCTCCCTGTTCGTGAAAACGCCAGAAGAGATATGTGGGCATGACTATCTCTGAAAGAATTTCAGCATGTAGATGTTGTAGATGGTCATGTATTTGCTTTCCAACTCGTTTTGCTGAGCTTGTACGAGGTTTGTCTTGCCTGTCATCAGTTCGATTATATTCTTCAACCCCAGGCGGAACTGCTCGCTGAGCAACTCGTAACTGGTCTCTTGGCTGTGGGTGGCCTCTTTGGCTGCCTTGAACTTGCTTTGGTTGGTCGTGGCATCTATCCAATAGGTCTCTATCGTGTTGAAAAGCGTTTTTTGCTTGTCTTTCAGGTCCAGAAGGTGGTTCTCCTTTTGGATCTTTGCCTTGTTGACTGCTGTTTTTGTCTGCCTGTTGTCGAGGATGGGGATGGTAAGTGTCGCCCCTACCGAAAAGTCAAGGTTGGTCTTGATCTGATGCCCCCATCTGTCGTCGCTCATGGAAGTGGTGTTGGTGCCGAAACCGCCAGAAATGCCTACTGTCGGACTGCTGCCGGCACGTGCGATGTCAATGCTCAAATCGCTACCCTCGATGGCCAACAAGGCGCTCTTTATTTCCGGGCGATGGTCGAGGGCTTGTGCGTAGACAGCCTGCAGGGCAGGAATGTCTTCCAATGCCATGGCATCAGTGAACTCCGGGAACACGATGTCGAAATCGGCTGCGTCGCTTAGTTCCAACAATTGTTTCAATTGGTATTTGTAGTTCTTCACGTTGCTCTCTGTAGCCACCAGATTGTATTCGTCCTGGGCACGCTGGGCGGTGAGCTGCGCCAGGTCAGCCTTGCTCATCTTGCCAACCTCCACCATGGTGATGCCACGCTGCTCGTTCAGCTTGCTGGCCTCCAGACTCTGCTTGTTGACCGCTATCGCCTCGTGGGTGTAGAGTATTTGGGTGTAGAGCTGTACGATGCGCTCTTCTATCGAACGAGCGGCGCTGATGGAGTCCACCTCTGCCTGATGAGCTGTCAGCTTGTTCAGCTTTATGGTGTTTCGGTTTTTGTTGCCATCCCATACGGTCCAGTTGGCATTGATGCCATAGCTGCCATTGTAGTAGACCTTGTCAATGCTCGACTGAACATATCCGTTGGCCACCGTACTTTGTCCGCTGGCGATGAAAGGACGATAGACAATGTTCTGACTCGTGGAGGCACTGGCAGAAGGCTGCAAGCTCGCTTTTGCCAACTCAACGTCTTCCAATGCCATACGGTTCTGTATCTGGCTTTTCTTCAAGGTGATGTTGTTTTGCATGGCATAGTCGATGCACTCTTGTAGAGTCCATTTCTTAACCGTGGCCTGGCCGAAGGCCATGTTGCAAGACTGGATGGCAACCATGCAACAAACTAACAATTTCTTCATATGCTTTTTTTGAATGGAGGGAAGATGCATCTTGCAATGGAAACATCCCAATGGCAGTCTTCTTACAAGTTTGCAAATTTAATGGGTTTTTGTCAGAAAACAAAATGTTTGCTTTGCATTTTGGTGGTTCTTGTGTTCAATTTGTATCTTGTTGGTATTTGTACGTCGTTGGCAGACATTGTGAAATCATGTAATATTTATTTTACGTCTATTTCTTATTGACGGCAATAACGTACTTTTTTTAGGATTATTTAGGAGTGTTTGCACTTTTTTTGTTAACTTTGCACCGCTTAAGCTGTACTGAGTGTACACATTAATTAAAAAACATATATATGTATTTCACTTTGTTAATTACCGTCATACTGACGGCAGTTGTCTTGGTAGTGGGCGCTTATGTCGTTGCCAAGCTGATTGGGCCTCGGTCTTACAACAAGTTGAAAGGTGAACCTTATGAGTGTGGTATTCCTACACGTGGGTCTTCGTGGATTCCCGTGTCTATTGGGTACTATCTCTTCGCCATCCTTTTCTTGATGTTCGACATTGAGACTGTTTTTCTTTACCCATGGGCTGTAGTGGTGCAGAAGTATGGTGCAATGGCTGTTGTCAGCATCGGCTTCTTCCTGCTCGTGCTCGTATTTGGCCTCGCGTATGCTTGGCGGAAAGGAGCATTGGAATGGAAGTAAGGAAACCAAAAATCAAGAGCATTCCTTACGACGAATTCAAGGATAACGAGACCTTGGAGAAAATCGTCGAGGAATTGCACGAAGGAGGAGTGAACGTCATCACGGGAAGCCTCGACCAACTCATCAACTGGGGTCGTGCCAACTCCCTCTGGTCACTCACTTTTGCTACTTCATGCTGCGGCATCGAGTTCATGTCGGTGGGTTGTGCAAGATACGACTTCGCACGATTTGGATTCGAGGTGACACGTAACTCACCAAGACAAGCCGACCTTATCATGTGCGCAGGAACCATCACTCACAAGATGGCACCTGCTTTCAAGAGACTCTACGACGAAATGGCAGAGCCCAAGTATGTAATTGCCGTGGGCGGATGCGCTATCTCCGGCGGACCTTTCAAGTCGAGTTACCACGTCGTGAAGGGCATAGAGGAAATAGTGCCTGTAGATGTGTTCATCCCAGGATGCCCTCCGCGTCCTGAAGCCATCATGTATGGAATGATGCAGTTGCAACGCAAGGTAAAGATTGAGAAATTCTTCGGTGGTGCAAACCACAAGCAGACAGCAGAGGAAAGAGAACTTGGCGTGTCCAACGAAGCCATCACCTATGGTTGGAAAAAACCTATCGTCGTCACTGATGTGCCAGAAGATTTTGTTGAGGAACTAAAGACAAACAAGGAGGGTGCCAAATGAAAATTGACAGCAAGATATTAGACTTCAACAACTTCTCCAAGGAAATGCAAAACCTTAGGGACAAACAGCATTTCGACTACCTCGTCACCATCATTGGCGAGGACTTTGGAGATGAGGGACTCGGATGCATCTATATCCTGGAGAATACCGAAAGCCATGAGCGCACCAGCGTAAAGACCATCGCCAAGCAAGTTGGCGACGACTATCTGGTATATTCCGTATACAACCTCTGGAAAGCTGCCGACCTGCTCGAGAGGGAAGTGTTCGACTTCTATGGAATCAAGTTCCTCGGACATCCTCACATGGAGAGGCTGTTCCTGCGCTCCGATTTCAAGGGTTATCCCTTCAGGAAAAACTGGGAGTTCAACGACAAGTATTCGTTGGAAGATGATGTGGAGAGCGACTATGCCATAGAGTACTCGCTCAACGAGGACGGAAAACTGGTCAGCAAGAAGACCCCTCTTTTCGGTCCTGACGAGTATGTGGTAAACATTGGTCCTCAACACCCGTCCACCCATGGTGTGCTGAGACTGCAGACAGTGCTCGACGGCGAGGTGGTGAAACGTATCTATCCTCATGTGGGATACATCCACCGCGGCATTGAGAAAATGTGGGAAAGCTATACTTATCCACAGACGTTGGCTCTAACCGACAGGCTCAACTACCTTTCTGCCATGATGCACAGGCATGCACTGGTGGGGGTGATCGAGGAAGGCATGGGAATAGAGCTTACCGACAGGATAAAGTATGTGCGCACCATCATGGACGAGCTGCAGAGGCTTGACTCCCACTTGCTCTATTGCGGATGCTGCGCTCAAGACCTTGGAGCCCTTACGGCTTTCCTCTATTGCATGAGAGACCGCGAACATGTCCTCAATGTGATGGAAGAGACAACAGGAGGCAGACTCATCCAAAATTATTATAGAATAGGTGGACTCCAAGAGGATATCGACCCCAATTTCGTGAAGAACACCAAAGACCTATGCAAGTATCTCAGACCGATGATACAAGAGTACATGGATGTCTTCGGCGACAACGTAATCACCCACAACAGATTCGAACAGGTGGGAGTGATGGACAAGGACAACTGCATCAACTACGCAGTCACTGGTCCGGCAGGACGTGCCGCAGGGTGGGGCAATGATGTCAGAAAGAACCATCCCTACGACATGTATGACAAGGTGGAGTGGAAACAAGTGCTCTACAATCATGGCGACTCCATGGACAGATACCTTGTTCATATCGATGAAATGTATCAGAGCTTGGATATCATCGAACAACTCATCGACAACATTCCGGAAGGCGACTTCTATGTCAAGCAGAAACCTATCATCAAGGTTCCTGAGGGACAGTGGTACTTCTCCGTGGAAGGTGCAAGTGGAGAGTTTGGCGTGTATCTTGACTCAAGGGGTGACAAGAGTCCTTACCGCATGAAGATGAGACCTATGGGACTCACCCTCGTGGGGGCATTGGATCCCATGCTGCGTGGACAGAAAATCGCGGACCTCGTAACCACTGGTGCTGCCATCGATTTCGTTATCCCCGACATTGACAGATAATTACGAATCTTCATTCAAGAAATACTTTATGTTTGATTTTTCAATAGTAACAAACTGGTTCGACGCCCTGCTCCGCGACACTCTTGGTCTCGGAGACTTCTGGACAATACTCATTGAGTGTGTCATCGTGGGCGCGCTGATACTCGTTGGATATGCACTCTTGGCCATCGCCCTGATTTTCATGGAGCGCAAGGTGTGTGCCTATTTCCAATGTCGACTTGGCCCGATGCGTGTGGGTCCTTGGGGCTTGCTGCAGGTGTTTGCCGACGTTTTCAAAATGCTCATAAAGGAAATATTCTTCGTCGACAAAGCCGACAAGCTCCTTTATGCCGTCGCTCCTCTACTCGTCATCGTTGGCTCGGTGGGCGCATTCGGATTCCTGCCTTGGAACAAAGGTGCCATAGTGCTTGACTTCAATGTAGGTATTTTCCTGCTCACGGCCATTTCATCCATTGGCGTGGTGGGCATCTTCCTCGCCGGATGGGCTTCCAACAACAAATACTCCGTGGTGTCTGCCATGCGTGGGGCAGTGCAGATGATTTCCTATGAGATGTCGCTCTGCCTGTGCCTCATCACTGCCGTCATCCTCACCGGCACCATGCAGGTGAGTGGCATAGTGGAAGCACAAACCGGTCCTTGGCAGTGGCTCATCTTCAAAGGTCACATCCCTGCCATCATCGCTTTCCTCGTGTTCCTCGTTGCAGGAAATGCCGAGGCAAACCGTGGTCCGTTCGATATGGCTGAGGCTGAGAGCGAATTGACAGCCGGTCACCATACCGAGTATTCCGGCATGGGATTCGGATTCTTCTATCTCGCTGAGTTCCTGAATCTTTTCATCATCGCCGGCGTGGCTACCACCGTGTTCCTCGGAGGATGGGCACCTATCAACATCGGTGTCGGTGCTTTCGACAACATCATGAACTACATTCCGGGAATCGTATGGTTCCTTGGCAAGAGTTTCTTTGTGGTGTGGCTGCTGATGTGGGTGAAATGGACTTTCCCACGTCTGCGTATCGACCAAATCCTGAAGCTGGAGTGGAAGTACCTCATGCCTTTGGCCCTGCTCAACTTGGTAATAATGACGGTAGTCGTGGCTTTCCGCCTTCATTTCTAAACTTCAAGGCTTTCAAGTCCCTTAACGACTCAACAAAAAGAAACATATAACAAATGGAAAATAATTCATATTTCGGCGATATCGCAAGAGGCATGAAGACCTTGGCTACCGGTATGAAGGTGACCTTGAAGGAATATTTCACGCCTAAATCGACAGAGCAATATCCCGAAAACCGCAAAACCACGCTTCATGTTGCCAAGCGTCATCGCGGACGTCTGGTTTTCAAGCGAAATGAAGATGGGACATACAAATGCACGGCTTGCACGCTGTGCGAAAAGGCTTGTCCCAATGGCACTATCAAAATCAAGTCGGAAATGCAGGCCGACCCAGAGACAGGCAAGAAAAAGCGCGTGTTGATAGACTATCAATACGATATGGGCGACTGCATGTTCTGCCAGCTTTGCACCAATGCTTGCAACTTCGATGCCATCGAGTTTACCAATGATTTTGAAAACGCCACTTTCTCACGTGATTCTCTTGTTATGCATCTCGACAAGGAAGTTTACAAGGGTGGTTCGCTCCCCGAACTCATTGACGGTGGCGCACCACTCACCATTGGCAAGTTCAACACTAAAACAAAGTAAGGAATATGGCTAATATCGTAATGTTTTGCATACTGGCCGTCGTAATTCTTGGCTCGGCCGTGTTCTGTGTCATAACAAAGAGCATCATGAGGGCTGCCACTTTCCTGCTCTTTGTGCTGTTTGGTGTGGCTGGCATCTATTTCTTGCTCGACTATACGTTCCTCGGGGCTGCACAGGTGAGCATCTATGCCGGCGGCATCACCATGATTTACATCTTCGCAATACAGCTCGTTTCGAGGAGGACCTTGCAGGGCCTGACCGAAAGGCTGCGTGGCAGCAAGGTGGTGCCCGGTTGCATCGCCGCTGTCGTGGGGTGTGTCATGGTGCTTTTCATCCTTCTCAAGCAACAGTTCATTTCGCAAGCTATTCCCAACAGCGAGGTGTCCATGGATTTGGTGGGCAACACGCTCATGGGGTCGGAAAAATATCAATATGTGCTCCCATTCGAGTTCATATCGGTGTTCCTGCTTGCCTGCATCATCGGTGGAATAGTAATTTCAAGAAAGGACAAGTAACATGATACCAGTAGAATTTTTCCTCGTGCTCAGCACGTTGCTGTTTTTCATCGGTGTGTTCGGATTTGTAACGCGTCGCAATCTGATAGCCATGCTCATATCCACCGAACTTGTCCTCAATGCAGTGGACATCAACTTTGCAGTGTTCAACAGACTGCTCTATCCGGGGCAGCTCGAAGGCTTCTTCTTCACGCTCTTCTCCATCGGCGTGGCCGCAGCGGAGACGGCAGTTGCCATCGCTATCATCATCAATGTTTACCGCAGGTTCCATAGCGATCAGGTGAACAGTATTGAAAACATGAAACTATAATTTAACATCTTTCATCAACATGGATTACAGTTATTCATTTTTGATACTTCTCTTGCCTGCACTATCGTTCCTCATACTGGGACTGTGCGGGATGAAGATGTCTCATAAGGTGGCGGGGCTGATAGGCACTTGCTCGCTTGGCTTGGTCACCATACTGTCGTATATGACAGCATTTGCCTATTTCTCGGCCGACAGGTTGGCTGATGGGACGTATGCCACCATCGTGCCATTCAACTTCACATGGCTGCCGTTGGGCAACCTGCACTTCGACATGGGTATCTTGCTCGATCCCATTTCGGTGATGATGCTCATAGTCATCTCCACCGTGAGTTTGATGGTGCATATCTATTCATTCGGATACATGCATGGCGAGAAGGGATTCCAGCGCTATTTCGCTTTCCTGTCGCTGTTCACCATGTCCATGCTCGGACTGGTGGTGGCAACCAACATTTTCCAGATGTACCTCTTCTGGGAGTTGGTGGGTGTCAGCTCTTACCTCCTCATTGGTTTCTATTACCAATTGCATGAGGCAGTGGCAGCTTCCAAGAAAGCGTTCATCGTCACTCGTTTTGCCGACATGTTCTTCCTTATCGGTATCCTCATCTATGGTTACTACACCGGTTCGTTCAGCTTCTCGTTCGTTCCCAATGTGGTGATGGGCGAAGGCACCACTCCGTTCATTGCCGGCGAGGCAGCGAAGGCTGTTGCTGCTGGTGGAATGATTCTCCCCACCGCGTTGGTGCTGATGTTCATCGGTGGAGCCGGCAAGAGTGCCATGTTCCCGTTGCACATCTGGTTGCCAGACGCCATGGAGGGTCCTACTCCTGTCTCCGCACTCATCCATGCTGCCACCATGGTGGTGGCTGGTGTGTTCCAGTTGGCAC
>CAMJLI010000070.1 GCA_946406585.1 uncultured Prevotellaceae bacterium
ACGGGCAGACAACCCAGAGCATACAAGTGAAGATGAATCAGGATGTGGACCTCACTGCCTATTTCTCACAGAACGACATCATTGCAGGATGGGACTTCTACACAGAAGGCAACAGAGGACGCAAGGCCGACTTCTTCTCAGAAGATAACGAGACCACCGGTTTCAACCTTGTCAATGACAACGGACAAGAGTCGGGCTGGCTCGACAAGAGTACCGAAAAGGCAGGAGGCTACGAGAGTTTTGCAGGAGCAGCCGTGAACTGGACAACTGGTTCTACAGAAGGCGACGTGGGCCATTATTACTGGCAGACAAAAATCAATGCCGGGGCATTCACAGATGTCAAGCTGCAATTCCAGATGCTCTACAACTACAACTCATACACCAAATATGACGTGGAATACTCCACCGATGGCGAAGAGTGGACCAAGTTTGGCAGCATCACCTTGGAAGGTGCGAAGAGTGTGGCTACATTCAATGGAAGCCTTGGAGAAGGTGCAGACAACGAGACCAATCTCCATGTGCGCTGGCATCCCGACCTCACTTCCGCTGTGGCAGGCACCTCTTCAAAGAACGATGGCAACGCCATTGCCATGGTGTTCTTCACCGGCACGCCAGGATTCGTTGACGACGGCAAAGCACCAGTATTGGTGAACACCGTGCCTGCAGATGGAGCACAAAGCGTATCGGCAAACGGCCGCATAGTGCTTACTTTCGACGAGAAGGTCCAGATGGCAGAGGGAGCTGTTGCCACCATTGGCGGCAAGCAGCTGGAGGCTGTGGTCAATGGACGTACTGCGACATTCGAGTACAAGAGCCTTGACTATTCCACCGAATACACATTCACAGTGCCAGCCAACAGCATCATGGACCTCGCCGGCAACGCCTATGCCGAAGACATCAACCTGCAGTTCACCACCATGGAACGCAGTCCGATAGAGAAGAAACTATATGACTTTGTCGTGCCTTGGGATGGAACCATAGCAGAGGCCATACAGGCAGCCAACAGCCGAGCAAACTCCACTGAAAGGTTCCGCATCTTTGTCCTCGATGGAACATACACCCTGCCTTTGAGCACCACAGAGACCATCAACAGCGACGATGGCAACTCGTATCCAAGTCCCATCACCAATGTGACAGCTCCCAACATCTCGTTCATCGGGCAGAGCATGGACGGAGCAGTGATCACCAACTCGGCAGGCGGTCCCACTTATGCCGGCACCTACGGCACCACGAGCGTGTATGATGGCATAGGGAAGAGCGATGTGCTGCAACTACAGAAGACAGCCACCGAGACATACTTCCAGGACATCACCGTGAAGAGTGGCTTGAATGATGCACTTGGACGAAATATTGCAGTGCAAGACAAGGCTTCCAAGACCATCTACAAGAACACATGCCTCTGGGGATACCAGGACACTTGGAACTCTAACAACAACAATGGTCTCTACTATTTCGAGAATGGCAAGGTGCGCGGGCGCACAGACTTCCTCTGTGGCAAGGGCGACGCATACTTCAACAACGTGGAATTGCAGGTGTGCATGAACACTGGCGGATACATCGCCGTGCCGTCACAAAGCATCAAGTATGGATTTGTGTTCAAGGACTGCACCATAAAGGGTGAGTCGTCAAGTCTCAACGGCAAGTACACCCTTGGCCGTCCATGGGGCAGCGGCACTCCTGTGGCACTCTGGATAGACACCAAGATGGAAATCATACCATCCACCATAGGATGGAGCGAGATGAGCAATGGATGGCCAAAGAGGTTTGCCGAGTACAACTCGATGACCGCCAGTGGCGGCATTGTGGACTTGAGCGGCAGAAAGACCACCTTCGGCGACGGTCATTCCAACAACCCCATTCTTACGGCAGAAGAGGCAGCCGAGGCTTCGGACATGACCAATATGTATGGTGAGTGGAATCCTACCATCGCGACAGAGCAGGCAAGTGCTCCTACCAATGTGGTTCTCAGTGGCAACGAACTCACTTGGGACAACAGCAACTATGTGCTGCTGTGGGCAGTCTTGAAAGATGGCAACATCGTGAAATTCACCACGGAAAACATCTTCACCGTGGACGACCCGGAGGCAACCTATTCTCTGCGTGCTGCCAACCAAATGGGAGGCTTGGGCGAAGAGACGGTGGCTGTCGTGAATGAGGGATTCCTCATGGGTGATGTCAATCACGATGGTGAAGTGAGTGTTGCCGATGTCAACCTGCTCGTGCGAGTCATCCTCGGGAATAGTGTGAACGGGTTCTTCGAAGAACAAGCAGACATAAACGAAGACGGAAACTTGTCTGTGGTTGATGTGATGGCCATTGTGAAAATCATCCTTGGCAATTGACGGTCAACAAGCGACATTGTATTACGGGCATCCCTTGAGGGGTGCCCGTTTTTCCTGTTTTGCATTTCGCTTTGTTTGCACTATCCTATAAAGAAAAGTGAATTTCTTTATCTGGCAGGCATAAAATTCGAGAATTATGTCTAAATTTGCAACAGCGTTAGTAATTTGGCTGTGGAAAAACAAATATCGTGTACAATAAACGTGGGCGGACACCTGCTCGACCTCTCATCACCCGTGGTGATGGGGATACTCAATGCCACACCCGATTCTTTCTATGCTGCAAGCAGAGTGCAGGCAGAAAAGGACATATCTGCACGAGCCGACCAAATAATTGCCGAGGGAGCAGCCATCATAGATGTGGGTGGATGCTCCACACGTCCCGGTTCCACACTGGCCACGGAGAAGGAAGAGATGGAACGGTTGAGGTTCGCACTCGCCACATTGCGCAAAAGTCAGCCGGATGCCGTGGTCAGCGTCGACACCTTCAGGCCCGATGTGGCTCGCATGGCTGTGGAGGAGTATGGCGCAGCCATGGTGAACGACATCTCTGAGGGTAGGGGATGGGGGGATGAGACAATGCAGGATGAGGACGCCGTCCCGCCGATTTTCAAGATGGTGGCACATCTGAAAGTGCCTTACATCCTCACATCGGTGAAGTGTGACATTAAAGAAATGCTGATGGCCTTTTCCCGAGAGACAAGAATGCTGCACAACATGGGGTTGAACGACATCATCCTCGACCCCGGATTCGGATTTGGAAAGGACTTGGACCAGAATTATGTCATCCTGTCGCAGCTTTCCTTGCTGAAGACGTTTGGCCTGCCAGTCTTGGTGGGCGTTTCGAGGAAGTCGATGGCAACACGCTTGCTTGGCTGCAATGCCACAGAGGCATTGAACGCCACCACGGCACTCCATGCCATAGCCCTTGTGAAAGGGGCGTCAATACTGCGCGCGCACGACGTGAAAGAAGCAGTGGAGACATGTAAGATAATGAAGAAACTGTCGTCTGTACAGAGCGAGGCGACCTATAATAAAGACAAATGAGCATCATCTTAGACCTGTTTCATCTCAAGGATTTCATCGATGTCCTGTTGATGGCGGTAATACTCTATTACACTTATCGGCTCATGAAGGAGTCGAGGTCCATCAACGTGTTTATTGGAATACTCGTGTTCATCATCATCTGGCTGGTGGTGAGCCAGGTGCTTGAGATGCGTCTGCTGGGCAACGTGCTCGACAAGGTGGTGAGTGTGGGAGCCATAGGCTTCGTGGTGCTTTTCCAAGCAGAGATAAGGAAATTCTTGTACAACTTGGGAGCTCACAGGCAGATGGAGCCATTCTTGGAGTTCTTCCGTGGGAAAAGTGAGAAAAAGGCAGACCGCAGTTTTATCATGCCCATTGTGAGTGCTTGCATGAACATGGCTAGAGACAAGGTGGGTGCACTCATCATCATGGAGAGGAACATTCCGCTCGACGACTTGATGCAGACATCAGGGGAGTTGATAGATGCAAAAATCAACCAGCGGTTGATAGAGAACATCTTCTACAAAGGTTCGCCATTGCATGATGGTGCCATGATAATCTCAAAGAAGCGCATACGTGCAGCAGGATGCGTGCTGCCCGTGTCCCACAGCAGGGACATCCCCAAGGAACTGGGACTGCGCCACCGTGCTGGAATGGGCATTTCAGAGGAGAGTGACGCCATAGCAATCATCGTGTCGGAGGAAACAGGAAAGGTGAGCGTGGCCATAAATGGAAAATTCCAGTTGAGATTGTCGTTCGAGGACTTGGAGAGCATACTAACCAAGGAAATGGGATGATGAAAAGCAAAATCTTTATCCAAATTGGCCTGTGTTTCCCGAATTTTTTCTAAATTTGCAGAAAATCTAATATTTACGACATACAATCAAAAAACAACTATGAGTTTAGTACAGCAAATCATTGAACGCGCCAAGAGCAACAAGCAGCGCATCGTGCTCCCGGAAGCTACTGAGGAGCGCACATTGAGGGCAGCCGACAGAGTGCTTGCCGAGGATATCGCCGACCTTATCCTTATTGGAAATCCTGACGAGATACATCGCCTGGCAAAAGAGTGGGGGCTGGAAAACATTGACAAGGCCACACTCATCGACCCGGAGAACAATCCCAAGAGCGAGGAGTATGCCGAACTGCTCACCGAATTGCGCAAGAAGAAGGGCATGACAATAGAGAAAGCAAGGGAGCTGGTGAAAAACCCACTTTACCTTGGATGCATGATAATTAAGACAGAAGGTGCTGACGGACAAATATCAGGAGCCTTGAGCACTACTGGCGACACCCTGCGCCCAGCATTGCAGATCATCAAGTGCTCGCCGGGCATCACATGCGTGAGCGGTGCCATGCTGCTCATCACCAAACAGCCTCAGTTTGGCGAGAACGGCATCCTCGTGGTGGGCGATGTCGCTGTCACTCCAATGCCGGATGCCGCACAGCTCTCCCAAATTGCAGTGTGCACGGCACAGACCGCCCGCAGCGTGGCAGGGTTCGAAGACCCACGTGTGGCAATGCTGAGCTTCTCGACAAAGGGCAGTGCAGCCCATGAGGTGGTGGACAAGGTGGTGGAAGCCACAAAGCTTGCCAAGGAGCTGGACCCCACCCTCAAGGTGGATGGCGAATTGCAGGCTGACGCAGCCCTCGTGCCTTCCGTGGGTGCGAAAAAAGCACCTGGAAGCGACATTGCCGGGAAGGCAAATGTGCTGGTGTTCCCAAATCTCGAGGTTGGAAACATAGCATACAAACTGGTGCAGAGACTTGGCGATGCAGAGGCCCTCGGCCCAATCCTCCAAGGCATAGCACGACCAGTGAACGACCTCAGCCGCGGCTGCTCTGTGGACGACATCTACAAGATGGTGGCCATCACAGCATGCCAGGCAATGGATGCCAAATGAATTCTCAAACAAGACAAACAAAACAATAAGAAATGAAAATATTAGTATTGAATTGTGGCTCGTCATCCATCAAGTATGCACTTTATGACATGGACACCAAAGAGGTGCTGACTTCAGGAGGTGCAGAGCGCGTGGGAATGGACGGAGCCTTCGTGAAAGTGAAAATGTCCAATGGTGAGAAGAAGACCATCATGCACAACATCCCGGAGCATACCGAGGGCGTGAAGTTCATCTTCTCATTGCTTACCGACCCTGAGATAGGCGTGATAAAGGACTTGAAGGAAATAGATGCCGTGGGTCATCGCATGGTGCATGGCGGAGAGAAGTTCAACAAGAGTGTGGTCCTCAACGAGGAAGTGCTCGACGCTTTCGAGCAGTGCATCGACCTGGCACCTCTGCACAACCCTGCCAACTTGAAAGGTGTGAGGGCCGTGAGCGAACTGATGCCAGGCTTGCCGCAAGTGGGTGTGTTCGACACCGCTTTCCATCAGACAATGCCCAAGAAGGCTTACATGTATGCCATTCCTTACCGCCTTTACAAGCAGTTTGGCGTGCGTAGGTATGGATTCCATGGCACCAGCCACAGGTATGTGTCGCAGCGTGTGTGCGAGTTCCTCGATGTCAACCCCAAGGGCAAGCGCATCATCACATGCCATATCGGCAATGGCGGCAGCATCGCAGCCGTGAAGGATGGACAGTGTGTGGACACCACCATGGGACTCACACCACTTGAGGGCTTGATGATGGGCACGCGCAGTGGAGACATCGACGGTGGCGCCATCACTTTCCTGGAGAAGAAGCTCGAGCTTGACCCCGATGGCATGTCCAACTTGCTCAACAAGCAGAGTGGCGTGCTTGGCATAACAGGAGAGAGCAGCGACATGAGGGATGTGGAAGATGCCGCCGGCAAGGGTGACGAGCGTGCACAACTCGCCCTTGACATGTATTTCTACCGCATCAAGAAATACATAGGAGCCTACGCAGCCGCAATGGGTGGTGTGGACATCATCGTCTTCACTGCCGGTGTTGGTGAGAACCAAATGGGAATGCGCAAGGAAGTGTGCAAGGGTCTTGAATTCCTCGGAGTGGAGTTTGACGACGAGCGCAACAACACCAGGGGCAAGGAAGCCGTCATTTCAGCAGAAGGCTCCAAGGTGACAGTTTGTGTCATTCCCACAGATGAGGAGTTGATGATTGCCACCGACACCATGAACTTGCTGTAATAGAAATTGAAAGCACGATAAAGGGGGACGTTTTCTCACGAAGACGTCCCCCTTGACTTAACTTGATTCTACAAACCTGATTTTGATGTCTGTCTTTGTTCCTATAGAGAAAAAATGATTTCTTCTTTTGTTGTTGCAAAGGTAGCTACAACCACCTCAAATTGCAAAGATAATCAACCAATCGTGTCTTTTTATCGGTAAAAAGACAATGTGGAACCAGTGAAACATTTTTCAAGGCTGGCTTTCGCCTTCCACATATTCCTCAAGGAAAATATGCTCACCATCGAAAACCACGTATGTGAATTGCCATATCCAGTCTCCGATGATCATCATGCGTGTCTTTCGGGACAGCATCAGGTCGAGTTCTATGTGTCGATGTCCATAGATGAAGAAGTCGATGTTGGGATGGCTCTTCATGTATTGCTTGGTATAGAGCACAAGATGCTCCTTGTCCTCCCCCATGTATGGCGGTTCTTTGCCGTCGGCCCGTTTGAGCCGGCTTTTCTTGGCCCAGTTGAGTCCGAGGGCCATGCCCCATCGTGGGTGTATGGCATTGAGCAGCTTCTGGCACGTGTGGTTGTGGAACATCTTTCTGAGGAACTTGAATTTGGCATCGGGGTCACCTAGCCCGTCGCCATGTGCAAGGTAGAACACCTTGCCATAAATCTCCATGGTGGATGGCTTGCGATGCAGGATGACGCCACATTCCTGCTCCAGGTAGCCGTATGTCCACAAATCGTGGTTGCCGGTGAAGAAATGCACCTCCACCCCCATGTCTGTTAGTTCGGAAATCTTGCCCAGGAAGCGTGTATATCCTTTGGGCACCACGTAGCGGTATTCGTTCCAGAAGTCGAACATGTCGCCAAGCAGATATATGGCAGAAGCCTTTGTCTTGATGCTGTCGAGGAACCTTACAAGACGCCGCTCCTGCATTCGTCCATGGTCGATTGCAAGAGAGCCCAGGTGGGCATCGGAAAGGAAGTACACGTTCTTGTTCATCTCTCAGTCGAATCCAAGTTCTATTCTGGCTTCCTCGCTCATCATGCTTTTGTCCCATTCCGGTTCGAACACCAATTGCACATTGGCGGAGTTTACTCCGGTCACTGTTTCCACCTTCTGCCTCACGTCTTCCAGAATGAAGTCGGCTGCGGGGCATGATGGAGCCGTGAAAGTCATGTCTATTTCCGCCGTCCCCTCGTCGGTGAGTTCTATGCGGTATATCAGTCCCAAGTCATAAATGTTGACAGGTATCTCTGGGTCGTAGACAGTGCGCAGCACATCAACAATCCTTCCTTCTATGTCAGATTTTTCCAGTTGTGTCATCTTTGTTGTCATTCCTCCTTCATTTTCTTTGTAACAGTCTTTCCGAGCACTACGGCCGCCGTCACTCTTGCTCCCGTTTCCTCCATGTGGGTTGCAAATTTGCCCATGCTTTTTCCTGTAGCCATGATGTCGTCGAATAGCAGGACGTTTCTGCCATTGAAGTATTCTTTGTCGAAGGCATATTTTGGCAGGTGTGAGTCGGCCAGGTGCTCCGGGTCCTGGTCGGTTACGATGTGGATGTGTTCGTAACCGTTGGCCATTCCTGTTGCATCAGTCACGATTTTTGCAAACTCCTTGAATCGAGCTTCGGTCTTCTCGGCGGTGGATGCCGGTATGCATGCCAGGGTGAGTTGTGGAAGCATTGTTCCGAACGTCTTTTCCAACAGGCCTGTGAGCAGTTGGATGGCTTTTGTCATGGCCATTTTGTGTGAGATGGGGTCGGTGAGTTCAGAGTTGTTCTTGAAGTTTAGAATCATTTCCCTGTTGTCCCACTCTTCGTTGGAAAGACTGTAAGTACCGAATGCATTGTATGAATGGTAATCCACCAATTGCATGTAGTGCAGTCCGTTCTCAATTTGAGGCCACTCTGCTATGCATTCAGCGAGCATGTTTTGGGTGCTGTTTTCGTTGCTCATGTGTAATTGAGTTGTTGGTAGTGCCAGATGGTGTAAATGCTGATATTATTGTGAAAGCAAAGGTAGTCTTTTTTCTGCTGATACCCAAATAAAAGGCATAAAATTGTATCACAGTCTTCCTTGTTCGTGGTAGCTGTAATATTGTCCGTCGGTGACGATCACGTGGTCGAGCATGTGAATTCTCATTATTTCACAAGCCTTTTTCACCCTTTGTGTGATGCGGTCGTCGTCGGAGCTTGGTGTTGGGTTGTTGCTTGGGTGGTTGTGTGCCAGTGCCAGCACGGTGGCGTTGCACAGCACGGCGTGCTTGATTATTTGCCTCACGTCGACAGCTGTTTCGCTGATGCCGCCGCTGGATATGCACACGGTCTTGATGAGTTTGAAGTTTTGGTTCAGCAGCATCACCCATGCCTGTTCCTTGTCCAAGTCTTGCATCCTGGGGTGAAGGTGGCTGTAAATGTCGGCAGCGGAGGAGATCCTGTCTCGTTGCATGGCTTGGGTTGCGATGCGTCGTCGGCCGAGTTCGCAAGCAGCGAGAATGGTAACGGCTTTCGCCTCTCCGATGCCATTATACTCCATCAGTTCCTGGAGGCCCATCTTTCCGAGCGTGTTGAGGTTGTTGCCGCAGTCGGAGAGTATTTTTTGCATCAGTCCCACGGCTGTGTCTTGTGTGTTGCCCGAACCGATAAGTATTGCCAGCAATTCGGCATCGGAGAGTTTCTCAGCACCTTGCAAGATGAATTTCTCGCGTGGCCTGTCTTCCAATGCCCATTTGTTGATGTTGAGCTTTTCCATGTTGGAGGCTGTTTTGCTTTTCGTCGATGCCTATTTGTAAAAACTGTTCTCAAAGGCATGGAATTCATCCTTGCCCATGACG
>CAMJLI010000071.1 GCA_946406585.1 uncultured Prevotellaceae bacterium
ACATGCGCCCACTGTTGGAAAAGCATCTGTCCACTGCACAGGCTCCAGTAATCACTTTTGACCGATTGGATGCTTTTTCGATCAATTCGGGGAGGCATATCATCCATTTTGCCACAAACCATGTTCCGAAGAGTTTTCTTTTGTTGACGGAATCCATCTATTCAGATATGAAAGATGCAGGTTGTGTGATTCTTTCTGATTTCATGTTACACGTCACTTTGGGCAGGGTGATGTCGTATGATGTTGAGTTGTCAGATATCAAAAAGGTATTGGAAAAGGCCACCATGTCACCGATTACGTTAACCTTGACAGATGTGGACTACAGGGAGTTTCGAGGCAGGACGATATTTGAAACTCAACTAAAGGGCACTTCTCCAACGAATAGTTTGTAGCTACATCGTTGTTTCTAAATGTATTACCACTATTGACTTTCAGACAGTTAGACTGACAGCGGTACAATGGCGGTACAGAAAGTCATTTTTGAGGGTATTTTAGGCCTGAAAATGGGCTTTTAATGACCTTATGCAAAACACAAAAAAACACAGCCTACATGTGGTGTGCATGGAGGCTGCGCTGTTATAAAAAGAGACTTGGCATTGTATCTCACTCTTCATCCCCAAGGATGGTCTTCGGCACCCTCGCGGCTGTTCTTCCACCGCTGCCGTATGTGATGTGGGCGTCTCCAGTGAAGACCACGATGTTCAAGTCTTGGATTTCTGTAAGTATCATGCCCACCAGCACCGCCACGTCGTTCACGGTGATTTCCCCGTCGTCGTTCATGTCGGCCCTATCCTCGACGAACTTGTCGTTTCCTTCTCCCAAGATATGGTTTACCATTGCCATCACGTCTGCCACGGAAACATCACCGTCGTTGTTAACGTCGCCCATGGTGGAAGTTTCCACTTGGAACCTGGCACGGAAGGAGTTGATGGTCAAGTCGGCGTATGGGTAATGGAGCGTGTTGTTTTCGCCGAGGTATAGTTTCGTGTGGTCGTTGGCACCAATGGCGACGGGACTGTAACTGCCCGTGAAGCACACCGTGCTGTCGGCACTCATGACGGTGGCCGGTGTGACGTTCTTGATGGTCACACCGTAGAACACTGGGGCGGCGACACTGCCCATGACAGGCACCGCCATGCCTTCGGCCACCTGCCAGCCGTCGCCCAAGGCTGCGGCCAACTGCCTGGCGGTCATGCGGCCGAGAGCCGTGCCCTGTGCCTCACCGAGTGCCACCGAGTAGTAACAGTTATACGTCATCACGTTGTTGTTGTTGCTGCGTCCGAACGTCGCGCTGCCAGATTTGTCAACGGACAGTTCTTTTGGCATGAACGCGCTGTTCTTGATTTTGGTGACACCCTGACTCCAGCCCACGAATCCACTGCATCTGTCGGTTGTGGAGCCTTTGATGCTTCCGTCGAAGAGGCAGTTGTCGATGACCACGTTGCCGCCTCCTTTCACCTCCCCGATGAAGCCGCCGTGTGTTCCGTCGCCGCTGACGCTGCTGTTGATGGTCACGCTGCTCCAGCAGTTGCTGATGGTGACGTCGTTGATGGTCTCGCCGACGAGTCCGGTCTGGTATTTTTGGGAACCGGCAATGGTGCCGGCGGTGTGCAGGTTTTTGAAGGTTGCGCCATCCACATAGCGGAACGGGGCGCAGTACTGGCCGCTTGCCGTCAGGTTGACGGTCAGCGTGTGGCCGTTGCCGTCAAACGTTCCCTTGAACCGATGGTCGCTCGTGCCCGCCATGGTCTTGACGGTGATGTCGGCAGTGAGGCTCACGACCTGGCCTTCGTATGTCATGCCGTTCGCCACGCTGGCGGCAAAGGCGTTCCATTCGGCATCCGAACCGATGGTCATGTTGCTCGACATCAAGGGCACAACCTTGCCGTCGTTCACCTGCCAGCCGCCGCCCAGGGCTTCAGCCAACTGCCCGGCGGTCATGTCGCCGACGGCCGTGCCTTGTGCGTCACCGAGAGCCACCGAGTAGTAGCAGTTCTCCGTCGTCACGTTGTTGCGGCCGAAGGTCTTGCTGCCGTAACTGTCGAGGGAATAGATGCCTTCAGGCAGGAACGCGCTGTTCCTGATCGTGGTGGCACCCTGGCTCCAGCCCACGAAACCGCCCCAACAGTTTGTACTGGGACCGGTGAAACTGCCGTCGAAGAGGCAGTTGTCGATGACCACGTTGCCTCCCGACTTGACCTCCCCGATGAATCCGCCGTGTGTGCCGTCGCCACTGACGCTGCTGTTGATTGCCACGCTGCTCCGGCAGTTGCTGATGGCGACCTTGTTGCGTATCTCGCCGACGAGTCCCGAACGGTACTTGTCAGAGGCTGCAAGGTTGCCGGCGGTGTGCAGGTTCTTGAAGGTGGCGCCATCGACATATCGGAACGGGGCGCAGTACTGGCCCGTTGCCGGCAGGTTGGAGACGGTCAGCGTGTGGCCGTTGCCTTCAAAGGTTCCCTTGAACCTGTTGCCGCTCGTGCCCACCATGGTCTTGACGGTGATGTCTGCGGTCAGATTTACGACTTGCCCCTCGTATGTCGTGCCGTTCGCCACGTTGGCGGCGAAGGCGTTCCAGTCTGCCTCCGAACCGATGGTAAGGTCGGTCTTCCCCTTCACGATGTAGGGCTGTCCTGCCTTGATGCTTGTGGCGGGCTTGAAGTTCAGGTAGTAGGTGATGTCCGAGGGGTCGAAGCCCGTCTTGTGGCCGTTGTTGGCACTCACGGTGTCGAGTTCCATGACGGTGTATCCGTCGAGCGGCGTGCCGCTGAGGTCGTCCACGTCGAAGGGCAGGCACAGCGTGTTCCACGTCCCGTCGTCATAGAGCGTGCGGCCGCCCAACGTCACGTTGGCTTGGATGTTGTCGTATTCGGCTATGATGTCCGCGTTGCCGCTGTTGTCTTGCAGTTTCAGCCCTGCCACGGCCAGCGCCTCTCTCGGCTCGAAGTCGGCCACAGCCTCGATGCGCCATCGGTTGCCTTCGTCGGGGGTGTTGTAACCGTTGATGACGATGTTTCCGTCGTTGTTGAAAGTTAAAGGTGTGCCGTCTTCATTCTTTGTGAAGAGCATGTACTTGTAATCACCATCAGCAAAGTAGCCGTCGATGATGACGGGAGCCCCCAGTTGTGAAACGAAGGTGCCGTCGTTGCGCAGGTATTTCCTTGCCTTCGGGCTGTAGAGGTATTGCCTGCCTTCGTATGTGATGATGGCGAATCGCTTGTCCTCTTCAGGTGCGTTCGTCCTCGTCTGTCCTGCAGCGAGTCCTGTGCCATCGGCGTTCATCACCATCCCGCCGCGCTTGCTCGTCAACGTGCATAGTTTGGCGTTGTTTTCAGGGAATGGCACCACAGGCTCTTCGAAATAGAGCGTGCGTGTCTTGTCCAAGGTCACGTCTACGAGTTTGGTACTGACGGAAACGTTTCCGCAACTGCCTCCATAACCAATGCCGACGGGGTCGGAGGCTCCCGAACCCATTGTGGCGATGACGCGGGTGACGCCTTCACCGATGGTGATGTCGCCGCAAACGCCATTTTCTCCGCCGCCGATGCCGGCCGACATGCTGCCGCCCGTGGCAGTGACGTTGCCGCCCCTGATGATGATGTAGCCACACCTGCAATTTTCGCCGGTGCCGATGCCGGCACCTCTGTTGCCGCCGTTGGCAGTGATGTTGCCGCCCTCGATGATGATGTTGCCGCAATTGTTTTGATTGCGGCCGTTGCCGATGCCGGCACCATATCTGCCACCGGTGACATTGAGCGAACCGCTGCCTCGTATGGTGAGCGTCTTGTTCTGAGGTACGTAAATGCCGGAGAACCTGGTGCCTCCCTTCACGTTGTTGGTTGTACCTTCCTCAAGGATGATGACGGCATCGCCCAGACAGGTGATGCCTGCCCAACTCTTGCTGCTGCTTTGGGTGATGTCCACTCCGCTGAGCGTCACCGTGGCACCATCGGCAATGGACACGTGGGTGTTCTCGCCGCCTGTGCCGGTGAGTATGATGTTATCTTGAATCATCACGTCGCCACTCTCGGGGGTTAGGAAAATGGTGTGAATCAACCTCAAAGCCTCAGTCGGGTCGAAGTCTGCCACAGCCTCGATGCGCCATCGGTTGCCTTCGTCGGGGGTGTTGTAACCGTTGATGACGATGTTTCCGTTGTTGTTGAAGGTCAAAGGTGTGCCGTCTTCATTCTTTGTGAAGAGCATGTACTTGTAATCACCGTCGGCAAAGTAGCCGTCGATGATGATGGGAGACGGCAATCGTGACACAAAGGTGCCGTCATTTCGCCAATACTTCTTTATTTTCGGGCTGTAGATGTATTGTTTTCCTTCGTATGTGATGATGGCGAAACGCTTGTCCTCTTCAGGTGCGTTCGTCCTCGTCTGTCCTGCCGCCAATCCCGTGCCGTCGGCATTCAACACCAACTCGCCGCGCTTACTCGTCAGCGTGTATAGTTGGTTGTTGCTGTTGGGGAATGGCTCCACGGGTTCTTCGAAATAGAGTGTGCGGGTGTCGTCCAAAGTCACATCGACAAGTTTGGAACTAATGGTGATGGTGCCGCAACTTGAGTCAGTATTAGAACCGGAATCATCATTTGTGCCAATGGGAATGAAATCGTTATCCGTTTTTGCAATGACGCGGGTGATGCCCTCGCCTATGGTGATGTCGCCGCAAGAGCCTTCATAGCCACTGCCGATGCCAGCAAAAAACAAGTGGCCTTGGGCAGTGACAATACCTCCACTTATGGTGATGTTGCCGCAAGAACCATATAAACTACCGCCGATGCCAGCACCAGCGTTTTTACCTTGGGCATTGACAATACCGCCGCTGATGGAGATGTTGCCACAAGAACCATAATAGCCACTGCCGATGCCAGCACTATAAGCATTGCCTTTGGCATTGACAATACCGCCGCTGATGGAGATGTTGCCACAAGAACTATTAAAACCACTGCCAATACCTGCACCATAATCGCTACCTTGGGCCGTGATGTTGCCCCCCTCGATGACTATATTGCCACAGTTACTCAATTCACTGCCGCCAATCCCTGACGAGCGCATGTTGCCGTTGGCATTGAGCGAACCGTTGCCACGTATGGTGAGCGTATGGTAAGGGTTAACAAAGATGCCTGAACAAAAATAACCTCCCTTCACATTGTTTGTCGTTCCATCGGCAAGATAGATGATGGCATTTCCAAAACAGGAGATGCCCGACCACCTGTGATTCCTGTCGCTGGTAATGGCAGTGATGTCCACTCCGCTCAGCGTCACTGTGGCACCGTCGGCAATGTTCACGCAGGTGTTGGCTCCTCCCGTGCCAGTGAGCACGTCGCCGTCTTGTAGTGTCACCTCGCCAGTTCCGTTGGTCAACGTCACAATCTTCGCCCCAATGGTCATGGTAGAGAGCAATGTCACAAGCAGCATCGCCGCCCGCAACATCAAGGTTGTAATGATAGGTTTCGTTTTCATTTTGCCGTATGTTTATGTTGTTTGCATGTAATTGAAAACTTTTGCCAATAATAATGTTTACCTGACAATTCCGCTTCCACCTCCGTAGAAGGTGATGGGGATGTCATCGAGGTTTGTCACCACGGTGAAGGCGTTGTTGCTGCCACCAAGGATGATGCCCACCAAGGCCGACACGTCGTTCACGGAGATTTCTCCGTCACCATCGATATCGGCATTCTCGCTGATGAAGTTGTCATCTTCATTGCCCAAGATATAGCTCACGAGGAATGCCACGTCGGTCACTGAGAGGGCCTTGTCGCCGTTCACGTCGCCCGTGCTGGAGTCTGTCAGGGCATGGGCCAGTTGGAACCTGCCTTTGAAGGCGTTGATGCTCATCGCTGCATTGGGATAATAGAGTGTGTTGTCGCCGCCGAGGAAGAGGGTGACCCTATCAACGCCTGTGATGCTCACGGGGTCGTAACTGCCGATGAAGCATGCCGCACTGTCGGCTGTATATACACCTGTCGGGGCTGTGGCGTCGATGGTCACGTACCTGAAAATGGGGTTTACGATGTCTGATTCAATGACTTTTAGCACGACTTGACCATCCCTCAATTCCCATGCATCGCCCAATATGGCAACGAGGTCGCTGCCTGTGGCTGAGGTCTCATAGCCCTGTGCCTCACCAAAAACACGGGTGTAGTAGCAATTTGTGATATCAAGGTTTACCTCTGCCTGAGGCTCATCACTTGTGTTAATGTAATAGGTCGTTGTTACGTATCGTGAAAAGGTATAACTTCCTAATGTGTCTATCGTTATGTTGTATGGGTTGAAATAGCAATTGAAAAACTCTATTGACCGTCTTGAAATATCAGGTCCCGTAGCTTCCCAAAAATTTATTTCTATTTCCTTATCGTTTTTCCCTATAAATCCGCCGCAGTGTGTGGTGGATGGGCCGAGCAGCGAGCCTGTGAAGGCACTGTTGGCGATTACGTTTTCCGTACCATCGACCCATCCCACAAAGCCACCATGCTGACCGGCACCTACGACAGTGGAATGGATGGCCACACCCACATTGCAAGATTCGACATGACAACCATCAATCATACGACCGACCAACCCACCGCCATTAATCCCGGAAGTGTGGATGTCTCCCTTCACATTGAGGTTCTTGATGGTGGCTTTGTCGATTTCCACAAATGGCGCTGCACCTTCCATGTCCATGGGCGTGGCTTCCGTGCCATAGGCGATGGTCAGCGTATGTCCATGGCCGTCGAAGACTCCCTCATAGTAGTTGACCATTGTGGTGACTGGCTCGGTGATGTCCGCAACAAGTTTGGCATGAAGAGTTTTCTCTCCAGCATTGACTCGGGCGGTGAAGGCATCCCAATCAGCCTTTGAGGCGATGGGGAAGCGGAAAAGATTGTCTCTCACCAAGTAAGGCTTTCCTGCCTCGATGTTGTCGGCCTTGGTGAAGTTCAGCGTCAGCGTGTCGTTCTTAAAGTGTGATTTGGTGCCGTCGAGTTCCATCAAGGTGAGCCCTTCCAGCGGCGTGCCGTTCAGGCTGCCAAGACTGAAAGGCAGGCAGAGCGTGTTCCAACGGTAGTCATTGTAAATGGTGCCGCCTTTGAGTTGCACGGTGCTTGCCGTGCCGTTCCAGTTGGCCAGGTTTTGGCTGTTGCCGGCGTTTGCAAAGAGATTAAGTATTTCTACCCAACATGCATGCAGCGTCATGTCGCCAGGAACGATGTCATATTCGAAATTCCATGGTGTGGTGCAGGCGGCATCTGTGTACCAGCCTATGAAATCATAGCCCGATGCGGTGAGGGCACCAGGATCAGCCACATTGCCTTGGTTGCTCCAGAGGTTGGTCTGGGCACTGGGCGCGGTGCCGTGGCCGTTGGCGTCGAACGTGACGGTGCAGCGCCAATGCACCATGGTCGCATCGGGCTTCCAGTCATCCCCCTTCGTCACCTTTCCCCACCGTGCTTCAGTGCCGTCGAAGTAGATGTCACTCAATTTATTGCAACTGGTGAAGGCATCTTTTCCTATGCTCGTCACGCTGTTGGGGATGAAGACGGTTTTCAGGTTGGTGGAACCATAAAAAGCATAATTGCCAATGCCGGTCACCCCGTTCCCTATGTTGTATTTCTCAACCTGTATGCCAAAAATGTTTTTTAATGATGAATTTTCCGTATATGCTTTTGATAAGATGGGGTTGCTGTTGATGGTGACGGTTCCCAGGTTGGTGCAGTCTGTGAAAGCAATTTCGCCAATGGTGTAAACATGGTTCAGTGAAAGGGATTCGACTGATTGGGAATCCCAGTTCTTTGTTTTGATCACTTGCAACGTCCCATGATTCTCAAAGAAGTCATCGAGGGGGATGCAATCAATTGTCAAATCATTCTCTTTTAACACCCAATATAGACAGGCATCCTTGTACATGGTGCTGGCGTTGTACTCATCGCCGCACCAGCCACAGGAGCCGTCCTTGCAATTGATGACAAGGTTCGGGGAATATTCGTAAGAACTCCATTGCCAGTCGGATAGCAGACCCGGATAGGTGATTGTGGTCTGGTTGTAGGTGGTCTGGTTGCCGCTCGTCGTTTTGTTGTTGATTTTGGAAAAGGCACCTAGTCCTATGGTGGCGGCCTTCCCAAAATTGACGGATGTGAGTTTGTTGCAACCCTCAAAAGCATTGATGCCGACTTCTGTCACATTGGGCATGTCGAGCGTCTCGATGGCAGTGCCGGCGAATGCGTAACCCGGGACATATGTGATACCGTCGGGAAGGGTGTTGCTTTTGTAAAAATAGCCTTCAGATGTTATCTGGTTGACGTTCTTGAATTTGGAGCATCCTCTTACCGACGGCATCCAGTCAATGAGGGCGTACTTGTATAAGTTCATCGTCTCAAGGTTTTTGAAGGCACTGAAGTTCATTCTAAGGCCTATCACGGTTGCATTGCCTATTTTGTAGGGGATGGTGATGGTGGTTATCATGGCTGTCGGGCCTTCAAACCCGTCGATGTAGCATTGATCGCCTGCGTTGTTCTTGGTTATGAGCCATCCTTCGCTATACTGGGTGTGCATGTAGATGTAGTCGCCGCCAGCCCCCTTGTTGAGGTCGCAGCCTGTCGTACCACCATTCTCGCCCACCGCGCCGCTCTTGGTGTTGTTGAATGTGATGGACTTGACGGCGCTGTTGTCGTAGTTGCTCTTGGTATAGTAGAGGTGGATGTCGGAGCCTTTGGCGTTGCTGTTCAGGTCGCCCTTCACACTTTTGAAGTGACTGCCGCCATCGTATGGCGTGAGGGTGTAGGTCCTGTTGTTGCTGATGAAGCCTTCCGAGGGCGTGCCGCTGGCCGTGCTGATGTAGAAGTCGGTGATGAAGGTGGCGTCGGCATCGTCGTGGCTGGCCGTCTTGTAGAGCAGATAGACGTAGTCGCTCTTGGAGCCGCAGCCCTTGTTCAGGTCTTGGTCAATGACTTTCCAGCCCAGTTCCGTGTAGGTGGACATGAGCGTGTTCACCTCGCTTTGCGTTCCGCCGATGACCATCACGTCGGTGATCAAGTCCGCGGCCCAGGTGGTGGCGGTGGTGAGAAGGGACAAAAACAGCGTCATGGCCGCTCTCGCCATAATGGTGGTGAAGGTGGGTTTCGTTTTCATGTATTTGCAGGTTTTGTTGTTATGCAGAAAGGTTTCAAGGTTAGCAGACCGGCTTCCCAACTGTCGCAGCAAGAAAACCATCAATCGAGTGTGTTTGGAGTGTTGACATGTTGCCAAAGGCAAGTGGCCTAACACCGCAAA
>CAMJLI010000072.1 GCA_946406585.1 uncultured Prevotellaceae bacterium
CGTTAAAGTTGTGTTAAAAAGATGATTTTCCTTGGTTGGTAACATAAAATGCATGTAATTATTCATTAATTCTCACCGCTCCGCGGTCGTGGGTAAAAAGGTGCGCCAGCAGTTCACCGGCCAAAAAAATTTGGAAGTTTCACTTTTTTTCCCTACCTTAGCGGTCGAGAAACTAAATCGCTGAATCATGGCCACCAAGAGAAAGTATCCCGTAGGAATCCAGAGTTTTGAGAGCATCCGCATGGACGGATATGTATATGTGGACAAGACCCCTCTCATCTACAAGATGATCACCGAGGGAAAGCCCTATTTTCTCAGCCGTCCGAGGCGGTTTGGCAAGTCGTTACTGTGCTCCACACTGGAGGCGGTCTTCCTCGGCCGACGCGAACTCTTCGAGGCATTTACCACAGAGGATGGTATCGAGCAGCCACAACTCTTCATCGCCACCACTGATTGGAAATGGCAGCCGCATCCCGTCATTCGCTTCGACTTCAGCATGACCAGGACATATACAATTCCTGTCCTTGAGCAACTGATTGACAGCACGCTTTCTCGGTATGAGCAACAATATGGCATCACGCCTCAGTTCAGTGACCCAAGCATCCGTTTCAGAACTATTTTGGAGGAGGCACACCGCCAGACGGGTCGCCGCGCCGTGGTGATTGTCGATGAGTACGACACCTTCATGCTCCACAGCATCGGCGACAAGGAACTGGAGACAGGTGTACGCCTGCGTTTCTCCAGTGTCTTCAGTGTGCTCAAGCCCCTCGACGACCACCTGCAGTTCGTCTTCATCACCGGCATATCAAAGTTCTCGCAGATGGGCATCTTCAGCAGCCTCAACCAACTGAGCAACATTTCGATGCTGATGGACTACGAGACCCTTTGTGGCATCAGCGAGAAGGAACTTACTACCCAGATGCAGCCCGACATAGAGATGTTGGCAAAAACTCGTGACGAAACCTACGAAGAAACGCTCACCCAACTGAAAAACATGTATGACGGCTATCATTTCAGCCGTAGGATGACGGATGTATACAACCCCTTCAGCCTTGTCAATGCGTTCAAATCCGGTGAAATCAGCGATTATTGGTTTGACAGCGCGACACCCAGCGCCGTTATCGACATGCTGTCAAAGATGCCGCCCATCGAACTGACCGACATCGACGGCGTACCCTGTCCTTCCACGGCATTCGACGTGCCATTTGACAGTTATGAGGCTCCGCTGCCCGTACTCTACCAGAGCGGCTATCTCACCATCCGGGATTATGACCGCGATATGAGGGAATACATCCTGGGCTTCCCCAATGCGGAGGTGCGCCGCGGCTTCGCCAACAGCCTTTACCAATACGCCAATCCCATGAGGGGCATCGACAAGGGAAAAAACGCCCTTTATGTGGCATACAACCAGTTCCGGCGCAACGATGACCTTCCTGCCTTCATCGAGGCTATCAAGGCTTTCTTCGCCGGAGTGCCCTATCATCTGGCAGACAGGAGCGAGCGGCACTACCATGTCATATTCTACACCCTGCTCACCGCCTTCGGAGCCGACATCACCGCCGAGGAGCCGTCGGCCAAGGGTCGTGCCGACCTCGTGCTGCGCATGCCTTCCCGCATTTACATCATCGAGATCAAGTATGACGCCACCGCTGCCGAGGCCCTCGCGCAGATCAATGAGCGGGGCTATGCCGACAAGTATGCCGCCGTCGGGCTCCCCATCACCAAGGTAGGCATCGCCTTCTCCTCCAAGGAGCGCAACATCACGGAATGGCGGTGCGACAAGTAGGGACGCGATGTATCGCGTCCGAAAGCCAAAATGAGGAAACTATTATACATCATCGTCACCACTGTAGTGCTCGCCGCCTGTACCGGCAACGGGAAGGAGCGTGCCGCCCTCGACGCGGCGCAGGCCGTCATCAACCACCGCCCCGACTCCGCCCTCGCCATCCTCGACTCCCTGGAGCCGTCATCCAACGAATTCCCACGCCCCACCCTCCGCCGCTGGCAGTTCCTCCGACTCATGGCGCAGAACAAGTGCGACACCGTTTTCCGCTCCGACAGCCTCCAACTCATCCTCACTGGCTACTACGACCGCCACGGCTCGCCAAATGAGAAAATGTGGGCGCACTACCTGCTGGGGCGGGCATACAGCGACATGGGGGAGGCACCCCGTGCCCTTCAGTGCTTCCAGGATGCCGCTGCATGTGCCGACACAACAGCCCTTCATTGCGATTTCAGGACACTTTTCCTTGTTTATGGCCAGATGGCAATGGTCTATCGGTCGCAGTGCATGCCTTATGAAGAAATGGCAGCATGGAATCATTACAGCCACTATGCGAAAAAAAGCGGGGATATATATTCTTACATTCGTGGAATTGAGATGACGATAGGCCCGTATTATGATATGGGCGATACCCTCGCTTGTCTAAGAATCACTGAGCAGTGCCGCAGGGAATACGTCAGGCATGGTATGATTCAAAAAGCTGCGAGTGTATTCCCTACAGCCATTTACATACATCTGCAGAACTCAAATTATGATAAGGCCAAGGAGATGATGAGAAAGTTTGAAAGGGAGTCGGGACTTTTCGACTCATCGGGCAACATCGAAAAAGGCAGGGAAACATACTACTACAGCAAAGGCATTTATTATCTTGGAATACATGAAAGCGACTCTGCTGAGTTGTATTTCAGAAAACTATCGGAAATCCGTCTTAACCATGATTATCTGGCTAATAAAGGACTGCTGTCGCTGTATCACCATCTGCATAAAACAGACTCCATATCCAAATATACCGCACTTTTTGAGAAAAGTGTTGATGACATATTATCTGAAAATCAGACAGATGCCGTGGCTCAAGCCGCAGCATACAACAAGTATATACGTCTGCAGAAAGAATCCAAGATAATGGCCGTCAAGGCCGAGAAGTCCAAGTGGCTGTCAAGAATGTTATTCGTTGGTTTTGTTCTCATTATCGCTGTCTTAGCCTACTTCTTCATTCATTACAAGAGGAAACAGAAAGCAAAGATGGAAAAACTTGGCTTGGATTATACGAACATCATGGCGAAATACCGAAAGGCTTGTCTTGAAGCCAAAAAGATGAACTCTGACAAGAATGAAGCCATGAAAGAAAAAGAGGATGAGATTGGAAGGCTCAAATTCCAATTGGATGGTTTGAGAAATATATATGAGGGTCTTTCTCCCGATATGAAAAAAGCCGTCTTATCAAAAAGCGATATTGTGAAAAAATTCAAGTCGATGGCCATCCCAAGTAGATCCCAGATATTACCATCCAAAACAGAATGGAAATTGTTGATAGAAACCATAGAATTTGCCAATCCTGCATTATATGGAAAAATCTTCGTTTCCTGCAAGCTCAGTCAACAAGAAATTTATACTGCCATTCTGACATGGCTTCATTTTTCAAATGATGAGCTTGGCATTCTTATTTCAGCCTCCAAACAAAGAATTACCAATCTAAAATCATCCACTAATCTAAAGTTGTTTGGAATGAATACAGCAAGATCTTTACAAAGAAATATTGAATTATTTCCAAATAACTGATTATCAAAGTAATACTTTAAAAGGTGTATTATTGATGTACACTTTTTTTTGAAATAATTTGTATCGACTTGAATATAATCATAATTTTGTTGCAATAATATTCATTCAAAAAAGCAACACGATTATGAAGAAAGTATTATTTGTTATCGTATTCACATTTGCCTTTTTCAACATGACAAAAGCAAATGTCACGGGAGATGACGATCAGCCAGTCATTTTGACTGAAAAGCTTGACAACCCCATTGGCGGACATGGAGGAGTAGGAAAATCCATTTCAGTTCTCTATATCTACCAATCGGGTAATATTTTCTATTTCGGGGATGAATATGAAGGTTGTTCTGTCTCTCTATTATTTAACAATGTGACTGTATTCAGCACAGTGGTTGACGAGAATGGCCAAGTGGTTGTCCCAGCAACCTTGACCGGCTCTTTAGAACTGCATCTAATAGTTGGCAGCGTGACTTACTGGGGTGAAGTTCAATTGTAGCACCTTTATTAGCACCATCATTGTTCAAACGTTTCCTCAAGCCAACTCATAATTATATTATATAAGAATGACTATTGTATGATGAAAAGAATCAATATCCTGTTGATTTTGTCACTACTGGGGCATCTATGGGCTAAAGGGCAGTCTCCCGGCGGTGTTCCGGGCTGTGAGGCGTGGTTTGTCACGTCGCCATGCGGCACCGACGGCAACGGGGCATACAGGTGGCTCGACCTGTCTGGCGACAGCGTCCTCCTCAAATATGTGGGAGGCACCCTGGCGGGGTCGCAGGTTTCCCAAGACAGGGAGACCATACAGACCTTCAACTTCCATCCCTCCCTCAGGTTCTCGCCTTCGTCAGGGTTCATGGATGCCGTTCTCAGACAGGCAGGTCTGGCTCAGGCGACGATCGTCGGAGTCTTTGAACCCGACTCCCTGCCGTCAGCAGACACAAGGCTCTATGCCGTGGCAGCCAGGGACTCGTCTGCCGTCACCAAGGACAAGGTACTCCATTCCGGAGAGACCGCTGGGCTGGACTACTCCCCCGACCTCCTACACGGCCAGGAAAGGGCCAGGGCACTGAAAGTGGTCTGCTGGGAAAGGGCGCTCAGGCCGCAGCACTCACCATGGGGCGAGACACCGGGTTTCATGCCCGCAGGGGCGACCTTTCCATGGGACTGATGCACAGGGGGTGGGGAGGGTTCTCCTACAGCGCGGCCTCCGGGAGGCACGCGCAACCTGTCGATGAATCCCTGCTCTGCATCCCGGAGGTGCAGGCGGGCGACACGCTCAGCCTCGGCCTGCTGGTCTTCATGCCGCTTTCCGCCAGGGCCGACACCCTGGGCGGCCTCTCACGGGTCGGCCCGAGGGACGAGGTTCACATCTCCGGCAATTACATGGGCACCGCACGCCTCGGCGGACAGGACGTCACCTGGGCCAACCCGCTCTCGGCATCCTACAACTCCAGCGTCTCGCCAGGGAATGGCCTGCAGGGCACGGGCGCACCGGCCCCCGTCCTTGTTTCGTCGTCAAGAGGGCGCACCGGGCAGGGTGAGATAGGGGTCTTGGGGACGGGCTTCACGCTCAGCACCTCTTCCTCCGCCACCAAGGGCGACGTCACCCTGCAGGACATGAACGGCGACGGTTATCCCGACATCATCGCGGGAGGCACCATCCAGTACACCAACACGCTCGGAGGCATGAGCGGGGAGAGTCTTGGCGGGATGCCAGGGCCGGAGTCCTCAGCAGAATCCACGGCAGCGGGCATCGGCGGCAGCCCCGTCAATGCCACAAGCACCATCGCCTCCGTGGTCAGAGGCAGCAAGGCTTCCGCGTCAGGGCGGCTTGCCTCACAGCTGGCCAAGGTTTCCACTTCCGCCCAAGAAGCGGTCAATCGTGACGGGAGCACGTGCGACTATTCTGACATCAACGGCGACGGGCTGCCCGACCTGCTGTATGTCGACAGCGGCACGCTGAAGGCCAGGCTGAACCTCGGCTACTCCTTCAGCCCGGCTATCACTTTGGGAACGGGGCAAATCCAGAGAGGGGTGAGCCAATCCTCCAACAAAGGCATCGGTGCCGGTGACGATTTCGGGTTCGGCCCAGTCATCAGCGGGACCGACATCCACATGGCTTCTTCCAGTTTCTCCGCCGGTGTGGGCGTGTCCTCCACCATCTCCACCGAGCAAGGGAGCCTCGTCGACATCAACGGCGACGGGATGCCCGACGTCGTCTGGGGCAATGCGTCCGGGATATGGGCGAGGCTCAACATGGGCAGCTCATTCTCCGCCGACTCCGTCAGGTGGGCGGGCGGCGGAAGCGTCGGCAAGTCCACCACCACGGGCGAGTCCCTGAACGCGGCCTTCACCGTGACGGTCAACGTGCCTTCCATCTTCATGAAATTCAGCGTCAACCCGGGCGGAGCCATGGGCAGGTCCGTCACCAGGACGCGGACGGCCATCCGCGACATCGACGGCGACGGATACCCCGACCTCGTCACCTCCGACTCCGAGAGCAGCATCAGGGTCAGGAGTTCACGCATCCGCAGGACCAACATGCTCAGGAGCGTCACCAACTCCCTCGGCGGCACTTTCACCGTCGGCTATTCACGGTCCGCCCCCACCTACGGACTCCCCGGCGGCAAATGGGTGATGGACACGCTTGAGGTGGACAGGGGCATCCATTTCACTGGCTACGACATCCCCGTCACCCGGAAAGCCTTCACCTACTCCGGCGGCAAGCGCGACCGACGCGAGCGCGAGTTCCTCGGCTTTGCCGAGGTGGTCTCCACCGACCTCGACACGGAAAGCGGCAACGCACCCTACCGCAGCGTGACGGAGGCCTTCGACGTGTCGTCATACTACCGCAGGGGACTTCCGCTCACCGCCACGCTCCGCGACGCGGCGGGAAGGAAGTTCACCGAGACGCAGAACACCTACTATACGTATTCCGTCAGGCCGAATGCAACGAGGGACACGGTAAATGTTCTTAACACCACCTTGCCCTCAGATGCATGGCCGGTGGCCTATACCCCCGTCAAGTTCACGGAGAACCGCAACTACGAGGGCGGCGGCACAGCCGTGAAGGAGCAGTCTGCCTACAAGTACAACCTGGCCAAATGCGGAGAGGTGAACAGCTATTACTATAGCGGGAAGGGCACCATGAACGGCACCACGTTTGCCGGTTATGACTACTATGCCAATGCCACCTACAGTTGCGCATCGGCGAACAGCAACCGCCGGCGCACCGTCAGCAGGCCGGTGCAGGTGGTCGTCAGGAACAGCGGCAATGCCGTGATTGCCAAGACAACGGCAGCCTATCACGAAGGATGGAATGCCGCCAAGGTGGCATCGGTCACCCGCACCGTCAGCGAGTCGCCAGCGGTCGCCGTCACCACCGAATACAACTATAGCGCAAGCAACGGCAACCTGCTTTCCGTATCTCAGAACTCAGAAAGTGGTACAAGCACCTATACGTACCAGTACAGCGATGATTTCCTACAGACCTATCCCTACCAGATTGTCGCTCCGCATGACCTGAGGACGGAGACCGACTCCATGTACCTTTGCTACGGGCTGCCGAAAAAGCAGACGGACCCGAATAACAAGGCACTGCGCACAATATATGACGGACTTGGCCGTTTAATAAGCGTGAAGTCACCCAACGAGAATGAGCGCTATCCCAGCACCATCGACATGGGCTATTCGCCCGTGGCGGTGATGAAAGCCGACGGCACGGGCATCTCCACTCCAGCCTATGCCGTCACCACCTACCATTTGCGCTCACCATACACCACGCCTGACGACATGCTGCCGCAGAATGACGACATGCGCGTGGTGACGTTCACCGACGGTTTTGGGCGCGTGCTCCAGACAAGGCGGGAAACCACCATCGACTATGGGAACGGTCAGCCAAATGCCAGGGTCGTTGTAGAAGGAACAACGGAGTACGACGGCTTAGGTCGCCCGGTAATGACACACTATCCCGTTCTTCTCCCCACGACCCACCTGATGATTTTCCAGCCGGCCCAGCTGTCCGAACCGGGGACCTCCACCTCATACGACGTGGCCGACCGACCCGTAGAAGTCACCCTGCCCGGAAACTATACTACCCGGTACGGCTATTCCGTCAGCGGGGGATGCCTGCTTGCCAGCGCCACCGATGCCAACGGACACCAAAAAGACAATTTCACTGACGGGTCAGGCAAGACTGTCCGCACGGTGATGTACCGCGAAGCGGAAGCCACCCAGCCCATTGAGACACGCTACCTCTATGACCCCATCGGCCGGCTTTCAACGGTCGTCAACGCTGCCGGCGACTCCACTATAGTCACCTATGATATGCTCGGCCGCAGGACGGAGGTCAGGCATCCTGCCTCGGGGACGACACGCTGGACCTACGACAAAATGGGCAACGTTCTCACCGAGGAAAACGAAGTCTTGAGAAGAATGGGGAAAAAGATTGAATATACATGGGATGTCGACCGAATCAGGCGCGTCGTTTGCAATGGCGACACCGTAACCTATCATTACGGCAGCCCGTCGAGTGACGGCAATGCTGCAGGACGCGTGGATTTCCGACTTGACCGCAGTGGTGGGGTACAGTATGAGTATGACGCGATGGGCAACGTGAAGTATGAGCGCCGCACATTGGCGGTGCCACAGAAAGGCAATGCCACGTTCGAGACGGAATGGGTGTATGACTCTTACGGTAAACTGCTCCGAATGACTTATCCCGGAGATGAGGTGGTGGTTTACAGGTACAATGAGACGGGAGGCCTCAAGAGCGTGTACGGAGGCAAGGCGAATCAAAGCACGCCATACATCACCCACATCGGTTACGATAAGTTCGGTGTCCCATTCCACAGGGTCCTGGCAAACGGAAGGGAGACCTCACAACGCTATGATGACACCACGAGGAGACTCCATTTCATCACATTCACCTATAACGGCTCACTGACAGGCTATCGCTACTACAGCTATGATGCTGTAGGCAATGTGACGAGTGTGTTCAGCACGGCACCAGTCAATTTCCGCTTCGATTACGGCTACGACTCCCTTGATCGCCTTGTGTCCGCCACGCAGCGCTACGGACTCAACCCTTCGTCTGTCAACAATTCGCTTTCCATGGCCTACGACGACCTTTGGCGCATTACTTCAAAGAGCCAGCACCTGTCCCAAACAAACGTGATTTACCCCGGAACGCTTAACACAGGCTATTCCATGAACTACAGCTACGACCCGTCTTGGGGCAGGCACTACAGGATGAAGGACGTGGCGGAGACTCACTACCGTACGTCATACACACCCACGGCAGCAGACAACATCCTCAGCACGCACAGCTACTCCTACGATGCCAACGGCAACCTGGCATACGAGTCGGTGGCGAGGGAGCGGCACGACGGCGTCACCACCACCCCGCGCGTGTCGGAGCGGAAGCTGCTCTGGGACGGGATGAACCGACTGCGCGGCATCTCCGACAACGGCTATGTGTCGCTCTTCTGGTACGACGCCGACGGCAACCGCACGGTGAAAGAGCACCAAGGCGGCGAGGCG
>CAMJLI010000073.1 GCA_946406585.1 uncultured Prevotellaceae bacterium
CATCCAACAGCCATCTGAAGGGGGATTTTGGCTATTTATAAAAAGACTGAGTAGTCTACTTTTTCAAACACAAATAGTTAAAAAAGTTAAATAATTGGCATTTTCGGAATAGGATTATACTATTTAAGAAATTTTTCCTGCCACCCTTGATTTGAAGTCTAATCAAAATTATATATCAAAATGGGAAAGTTACATTATTCAAAGCCATTGATGCTTGGTGAAAAGTTCGTTCCACAAGAGTATATAGCTGCTTGTGGGGCAGATACTCAATTTGTGAGATATTTTTTCCAGTGTGATGCTAATACAGACGATCCAAGATCTCAATATGATGTCTATCTGGAAACAAATGGTAGAGCAGGCTTGCAAATAGGTTTGGGTTTAGGTATATTGGGCGATGAAAAATTGAATGGAACAGGTATCATATCTCTATCACACTATCACCCTTGTATGCAAACCCACGTAGTAGATGTGCCTAAGGGTGAAAGTATTGATGATTTCTTTCCTAGAGGATATATTGTCCACCCAAATGCTATAGACTTGACGGGACGTGATTGGAGAGAGGTAAGAGTTTGGACAGCAAACAACACAAATATTCACTGTACAAGGCAACTTAGGACTGAGGATTTTGTCATCAAGAATCCTTCATGATCAAGTGTTTTCACTTATCTCAAAAGCAAGGATTAGGAAACAAATTCTTGGTGTCCACCATGATAATAAGACTTGTCCGCAATGCCGACAGACAGGCATTGCGGATTCTTTTTTTGCATGTTTGTCATGTTTTTCACGTCAATACAGCCAAAAATCACAATCATTTTTGGCAGTTTGACGTTTTTTTCATAACTTCACGGCCTAAAACAAAAGACACCCAGCCGATGTCCGATGTTTCTTAACTCAATAATTGGAAAAATGAAAAACAATACCTTGGAATATCCTTCAGTGGATGCTGTCATGGAGGTCTTCAGACAGTTGTGCCAGATACCACGACCCTCACACCACGAGGAAAAGGTGGCCGACTTCATTTGTGATTACGCCAGGAGGTTGGGATTTTCCTGCAAGCGCGACGAAAGAAACTGTGTTGTTATCAACGTCCCTGCAACAAAGGGATATGAAAATGCAGAGCCAATAGTGGTGCTCAACCACATGGATATGGTATGTGTGGGAATGGACAACCCTCTTGAAGACACACCGAAACCGATTGTCAAGGATGGATGGATGTCGGCCGATGGCACTTCCTTGGGTGCAGACAACGGCATCGGGCTGTCCATGGCATTGGCGATGATTGCCGATGAGCGAATAGTGCATGGACCAGTGGAGGTGATTACCACCACCAATGAGGAAGATGGCATGACTGGGGCTGCGGCTTTGGCAAGTGACTTTATCAAAGGAAGGAAAATCATAAATCTCGACTCAGAGGATTATGATACCATTACGACAGGTGCTGCCGGCGCGCTGATTCAGCGTCATGTGATACCTGCCAAGATGGTGGAGGCCCCTGCCGGAAAGCGAAGATGGTACAAGATACGCATCTCAGGAGGAAAGGGAGGCCACTCGGGCGTGGACATCAACAAGGGCAGGGCAAGTGCAGTTGTTATGGCATGGGCCATCATTGCCGCCATTTACAATGAGTATGACATGGAATTGGCATATATTAATATAGGTGAAGCCAATGCCTCCATTGCATCCAATGCAGAATTCGTCATCACCGTGCCTTCCGGAGAAGCAGCCGAGTTCGTGAAGGCCCAGGAGGATATCTTCAATGAGTGGGTGCACGAAGAATATGGTGGCACCGACCCTGACGTGAGGTGCTCGGTGGAGAAAGTGAAACCTCTTGATAAAGTCTTAGACCATGACGCTTTCCATCGCATGATGGTATGTCTGGAACAAATACCACAAGGTGTGGTGAAGATGAGCGATGTCATGGAAGACACCGTGGAAACCTCCAACAATGTGGGAAGGGTGATGTTGCAGGATGAGGGAATCGTCGTTACGACACACACCAGGAGTTTCATCGATGACGACATGAGGGCGCTGGCCGGCGACATCGCAAAGGTGTTCGCAGAAGAGGGCGCATCATCGGAGACAATCATGGAGGCACCGGCATGGAAGGAAGACCAACAGTCGGACTTCCTGAAAATGACTTCCGACACTTTTGAGAGCGTGCTTGGATGGAGGCCAAGGATGGTGGCTATGCATTTCGTGCTCGAGGCAGGCTATTTCGTTGCTAAATTCCCTGGAGTGCAGATGGCCAGCATCGGACCGAGGATACTTGAACCGCATTCCACTTCCGAACGAGTGGAGATGAAGACCATAAGCGACATCTGGATGGTGTTTGTAGAACTGCTGAGAAAACTCGCCAACAACCCAACAACAAACGTATAACAACCGTGTTCTCATGAATAAAGAAATCAAGAAAATCGTGCTCACAGGAGGCCCTTGTGCAGGAAAGACCACAGCACTCGTAAAGGTAATAGAACATTTCTCAAGCCTCGGATATAAGGTGTTCACTATTCCAGAGGTGCCCACTCTCTTCAGCCAGGCCGGAATGAATTACCTCACTCATAACAAAGACCTCTTCTACCAAGGAGAAAAAGCCACTCTCGAGGTGCAAATTGCTCTCGAAGACAAGTTCATGAGAATGGCTCAAGAATGCACACAGCCCACCATCGTGGTGTGCGACAGGGGAGTGATGGACATCTCGGCATACATGACGCCAGAGATGTGGGATGACATAACAAAAGAATTGGGCACTTCCACATCAGAACTGCGCGACAAGAGGTATGATGCAGTGCTGCATCTCGTCTCCGCTGCTGACGGGGCCGAACAATTCTATACTACCAGCACCAACGCCCAACGTTATGAGAAAATGGATGAGGAGGGGCTAAGGCAGGCACGACTCCTCGACAAGAAGGTGATCAACGCATGGACTGGACATTCACATTTGAGGGTCATCAACAACCATGAGGACTTCGAAAAGAAACTCAACCGTGTGCTGAAGGAAATCTCTTTCGTCCTCGGACTGCCGCAGCCAATAGAAGAGGAGAGGAAATATATCGTTGAACTGACAGGCGAGTTGCCCGATAGCATTGTAAGTGAAATCACCCAGACCTATCTCGTGGCAGAGCCAGGATGCGAGGTGAGGTTGCGCAGGAGAGGATGGGAAGGAAAGTATGTGAACGTGCATACTACCAAAACGCCAATTTCCGATACCGAATATGTGCAGACAGAACGACAAATAAGCAACAACCTTTATAATTCGCTCCTGCAACAAGCTGACCCTTACAGACAGACAATAAAGAAAACCAGATACAGCTTCATCTGGAAAGGGCAGTATTTCGAACTCGACAATTTCTCACAACCCTTCTCTGGAATGATGATTCTCGAAACCAAGGGGGTGGCTTCCGACGAGTCGGTGAAATTCCCTCCTTTCATAAGGGTGATAGAGGATATTACCGGAAACAAGAAGTATTACAATTACAATATTGCTATTAGAAAATGAATGCAAGCAAGTGACAAAATGGAACCCTTTTTTTGTCAGACAAGGAAATGAGTGCAAACAAAGAATTCTCACCCTGATGTAAATTATAAGGCATTTTTTGCAAAATGCCAAGTTGTTCTATGTCTAAAAAGGAAATACATTTGTAAAAATGGCTCTTTTTGTAGAAAATATCTCGAGTTTTTTGCTTTGAATTCTTTTTTTCCTTATCTTTGCAAGCAGAAATAGATGATACAATAATGTTCTCCAATTGTTTTAGGTATTAGGCTTTATAATCAATAGAGTGTAATTTTTCTTGGAAAAGAGTGCTGCTGTCTGTGAAAGATCGTGGCACTTAATTTTTTTGTCTTCTCCTACATCCAAAGCGGGAGGTGACACCTGCGCTCCCAAAGATAAATTTCTTTATCCGTCTCACTTGTAAATCCGAGATTTTGCATACCTTTGCAGGCGAAAATGAGTAGGTATTTCATCACTTTTTGTTACGATGGGGCAGCATACCATGGATGGCAAGTGCAGCCCAATGGCAATTCTGTGCAGGCAGAATTGCAGAAGGCAATTGCTGTTTTGATGCGCGATACCGTGGAAATTGTCGGGGCGGGGCGAACTGACGCAGGGGTTCATGCCCACAAGATGGTGGCCCATTTCGACAGCGAACAACAATTTGACGCACAACAATTGGTGTATAAGCTCAATAGGTTGTTGCCACGTGATATTGCTGTGTCCGACATACATCCTGTGCCAGAAGAGATGCATGCCAGATTCAGTGCAAAGTCGCGAACCTACCATTATTTCGTTCATACGAATAAGAATCCATTCATAAGGCGTTATTCCTGCGAACTGCATTACAAACTTGACTTCGACTTGATGAACGAAGCAGGGAGAATCTTATGCACGTTTCATGACTTCGGGGCTTTCTGCAAGTCTCATGCAGATGTGAAAACCACGCTTTGCAGGGTGTCTCAGGCACAATGGATGGAAATAGGGCCACATCGTTACTGCTTCGTCATCACCGCCGACCGTTTCTTGAGAAACATGGTTAGGGCGGTTGTGGGAACTCTCGTGGATGTGGGAAGAGGAAGATTGACTTTGGACGAGTTTGCAAATGTCATTGAAAGTAAAAAACGTACAAATGCGGGAGAAAGCATGCCGGCACATGCACTCTTCCTTCACGACATAACATATTAGTGCTAGCATAACAGATTCTTTAGAAAATGTGGTTGATTCTTGCGTTTATTTCGGCGGCATTGTTAGGGTGCTATGATGCATTCAAGAAGGAGGCTCTCGATGGTAATGGCGTGATACCAGTGCTTTTTCTCAACACTTTGTTTTGTTCGCTCATTTTCATGCCATTCATCCTTCTTAGTGAAACTACGGGATGGCTCGACAACTCTGGCTTCCATGTGCCATGGGCAGGATGGGAATGCCATCGCTACATTTTGCTCAAAAGTGTGATAGTGCTGTCATCATGGTTGTTCGGCTATTTCGGAATGAAGCACCTGCCGCTCACCATAGTAGGGCCAATCAATGCCACACGTCCGGTGATGGTGCTATGTGGCGCAATGCTGGTTTTTGGAGAGCATCTGAATGTGTGGCAATGGGTTGGTGTCGTGCTCGCAGTGGCTTCTTTTTTCATGCTTAGCAGGAGTGGAAAGAAAGAAGGCATCGACTTCAAGCACGACAAGTGGATATATTTCATCGTGCTTTCCGCATTGCTTGGGGCTGTCAGCGGACTCTACGACAAGTATCTCATGGCACCCCCCGAAAATGGTGGGGTGGGGCTCGACAGGATGTTGGTGCAGAGCTGGTACAATCTCTACCAGTGCATCATGATGCTCGCGGTGCTCGTATTCCTTTGGTGGCCCAACAGGCACCACACCACTCCGATGCATTGGCGTTGGAGCATCCTGTGCGTGAGCATTTTCCTTTCGGCAGCAGACTTCATATATTTCTACGCCCTTAGCTTGCCTGGAGCAATGATTTCAATAGTGTCCATGATTCGAAGAGGCAGTGTTGTCGTGTCGTTCCTCTTCGGTGCAATGTTCTTCCACGAGAAGAACCTGACAAGCAAGGTGGTGGACCTGGTGCTGGTGCTGCTTGGAATGATTTTCCTATACATTGGTTCACAATGAAATGGACAATAATCAATCTCCGGTTGCCTGCTTTTGACAAAAAAACATTCTTTTTTTTCAAAAAAAAATGGTTTCATGTTAAACTTTAGGCAAATATATTCGTCTTATATTCAAAAGAGAAGAAATGAATAATGACATGGAAAAATTAATGAGCGAGCCTAAGAACCCTTTCAGGGTGCCCGAAGGGTATTTCGACAACATCACTTCAAGGGTGATGGAGAGTATCCCTGTCAATGAGGTGAAGCTCATACCCGAAGAAAGCAAAGAAGGCAAAGAAGGCAAGAGCACTCCGCATCTATTCAGAAAGTGGCGGATTTATGCCGCTGCCGCATCCGTCTTGGTCGCCGTCTTCGGTGCAGGGCTTCTTTTCCACAACGACAGCATGGAGCCTGACACCTCCATCGCCAAGGGAAAGACTGTGGTGCACTCTTCAAATTCTGCCAATGCAGAAAACAATGTGGACGCCATGGCTGACTATATCATGGCAGATGACTACGAACTATATGCTTATATGGCCTATGAATAGAATTTGTATGCATGCTGCGGGTGTCGTGGTGATGCTGATGACACTTCTTGCCCTGCCTGTGAATGCTCAGGAGAGGCATATGTTTGACCCGGCAAAATTCAAGGCAGACTTGCAGAAATTCATCACCGTGGAGGCTTGCCTCACACCACATGAGGCTGCTGCATTCTTCCCGCTATATGATGAGATGAACAACAAGCAGCGCGTGCTTTACGACAAGATAAGAGACCTGAAGCGCATGAAGCCCGCCGATGATGAGAAATGCAAGCAAGTGATAGCTGAAATCGACCGCCTGGACTTGGAAATAAAGCAAATCCAGTCCAATTACCATTCACGCTTCCTCACCATCATGAAAGCAGGAAAGCTCTTTGATGTCATCAAGGCTGAAGGCCGCTTCCACAGACAGGCCATGAGAAATGCCTCGAGAAATGCCCCATGGCCACGTAGATGACATCCTTATCCTATATAGGCTACATCGCGTGGTAGCTTGTTATACGCTTCCTTCTTTGAGGGAAGCGTTTTTTGTTTACTGTGCGCAGGCCTCAATGCCGGCATTAATCCAACAAAACATAATTATTTATAATTTTCATAAGTTTTTCATCCTTTTCTTTTTTCATGTCGCAAAATAGTCGTAATTTTACACCTCGAAAATAAGGTCAAAATCGATTACAGAGCGATTAAATGGCCTCTATGGCAATTTTTTGCCAAAATACATATAGTAAATTTTACATCAAATAATGGACGAGAATCAGACTTTTGACCAAGACCGCATTATCAAGATCAACATAGAGGAGGAGATGAAGAAATCCTACATCGACTACTCTATGTCGGTAATTGTGGCGCGCGCCTTGCCCGACGTGAGAGATGGCTTCAAGCCAGTACACCGGAGAATACTCTATGGAATGATGGGTATTGGAAACACCAGCGACAAACCTTATAAGAAATGTGCTCGCGTGGTGGGTGAAGTTCTTGGAAAATACCATCCTCACGGCGATAGTTCTGTCTATGGGGCACTTGTGCGAATGGCTCAAGACTGGAACATGAGATATACTTTGGTGGACGGACAAGGCAACTTCGGTAGTGTCGATGGAGACTCGCCTGCTGCCATGCGTTACACTGAATGTAGATTGTCGAAAATGGGAGAGCATATCATGGATGACCTCGACAAGGACACCGTGGACATGGACCCCAACTTCGATGGCACTTTGATAGAACCTTCCGTGATGCCTACAAAGGTGCCCAACCTGCTCGTAAATGGTGGCAACGGCATAGCAGTGGGAATGGCTACCAACATGCCCACACACAACCTCGGAGAAGTCATCGACGGATGCTGCGCCTACATCGACAATCCTGACATCGACACTGATGGACTGATGCAATACATCAAGGCACCCGACTTCCCCACTGGGGCTTATATCTATGGCATACAAGGAGTTAAAGATGCCTATGAGACTGGCAGGGGGCGTATCGTGATGAGAGCCAAGGCCGAAATAGAGAGCGGCGATGCGCACGATAAGATCGTGGTGCATGAAATACCTTACGGCGTTAACAAGGCCCAACTGATTGAGTATATCGCAGACCTCGTAAAAGAAGGAAAAATAGAAGGCATTGCAAATGTAAATGATGAGTCGGGCAGGCAGGGAATGCGCATCGTTGTGGATGTGAAAAAAGATGCTAATGCCAATGTCATTCTCAACAAGCTCTTCAAGATGACGGCACTCCAAAGTTCGTTCTCTGTCAACAATATCGCATTGGTGAAAGGACGGCCAAGGCTGCTCAGCCTCAAGGAATGTGTGGGGTATTTTGTGGAACACAGGCACGACGTCACCATCCGTCGCACCAAGTACGACCTCAAAAAGGCTCAGGAGCGCGCCCACATCCTCGAAGGACTGATCATCGCTTGCGACAATATCGATGAAGTGGTGCATATCATCAGGGCGTCAAAGACACCATCTGACGCACAACGCAATCTGGAACAGAGATTCAATATTGACGAACTGCAGTCAAAGGCCATTGTAGACATGAGGCTCTCGCAACTGACAGGACTGCGCATGGACCAACTGCATCAGGAATACGAGGAACTTGAAAAACTCATAGAATACTTGCAGTCGATACTCGACGACCCCGAGCTTTGCAAGAAAGTCATGAAAGATGAGCTGCTCGAGGTGAAAGAAAAATATGGAGACGAAAGACGCACTGAGATAAAATATTCATCAGAAGAGTTCAATCCGGAAGACTTCTATCCCAATGACCCGGTGATCATCACATTGAGCCATCTCGGATACATCAAGAGAACGTCTCTAAGTGAGTTCAAAGGACAAGCACGCGGAGGCGTGGGCAGCAAGGGCGCACGTACAAGAGAGCAGGATTTCACCGAATACATCTATCCCGCCACGATGCACAACACCATGCTGTTCTTCACAAAGAAAGGAAGATGCTATTGGCTCAAGTGCTATGAGATACCAGAAGGGGGAAAGGACTCCAAGGGAAGGGCAATACAAAACATGCTCAACATCGACCCGGACGACTCCGTGAATGCCATACTGAGGCTGCGTGGACTGAACGACGAGAAATTCCTCAATACCCACTTTGTGGTGTTCGCCACAAAGAGAGGTTTGGTGAAGAAAACTTGCCTCAAGTTCTACAGCAGGCCGAGGGCCATGGGTGTCAATGCCATCAACATCCTTGAAGGCGACGAGGTGGTGGACGTAAGACTGACCAACGGAAGAAACGAACTGGTACTCGCCAATAGAAACGGCAGGGCTGTGAGATTCGAGGAAAGTGCTGTCAGGGATATGGGACGTATCGCCACCGGCGTGAGGGGCATGAGCCTCGACGGGGGCGATGATGAAGTGGTGGGCATGATTGTCGTTAATGATGCCGAAAAAGAAACCATCATGGTGGTCAGCGAGAA
>CAMJLI010000074.1 GCA_946406585.1 uncultured Prevotellaceae bacterium
GGTGCAGTGCTCACGCAGCCTTACCGACGAACAGATAGCCCAAACTGTGGAGCAGATGCTGGCTAAGGCGCGACGTGGCGTGGTTCTCGTGTCGCCTGCCATTTCAAAAGGTGAGAAGGCAGTGATGAGGGCGGCACTTGATAGCAGTCTGCCTCTCATTTTTCTTACTCCTTGGGGCTTCAATGATTTTTCCAGACCAGGTCATCAGTACTATGAAGCTTGTGCACAAGGGCGTTTCCTCATTCTCGCTCCATGGCCGCACGAGAACCAGAGCATCCCTTTGACTCGTGACATGTGTGTGGCATTGAATGCTATGGCTTCTGCCGTCGCTAATGGATAGCAAAAAGTGACATGTTTTTGTTTGTTAAGTAGTGTACTTATTGTTATTACATCCATTTCTTGTGACTTTGCTTGATTTTTTGATGATTCTTTGCTGTTGGGAGCAATTTTTTGTATATTTGCAAGAAATTACGTAAAACCTAATGACAGAGAATATGAAAAGCATTGTTAGCAAGGTGCTATTGCTGGTGATGGCAGTCATGTTGCCATTTGGGGTAGCCGATGCCGCCAAGCCAAAGAAAGTGCAGCAGACCGACCGGGAGTACTGGGTGTCTGAAGCATACAAGATGGCACGTCCCGTGCTTGAGAACATGGCCAAGGGCGAGTTGCAAAAAAACATGATGACCGAATATAGTCCGAGTTTCGACAACCGCAACCGCAAGGTGGTGTTCATGGAGACATTCGGGCGTCTCATGGCAGGCATAGCTCCCTGGTTGTCGTTGCCCGATGATGACACGCCAGAGGGAGTGCAGCGGAAGCAGCTGCGCGAGTGGGCGTTAGCCAGTTACAAGAACGCCGTTGACCCCTCCTCGCCCGACTATCTGTTGTGGCAGGGAGCAGGGCAAGCCCTTGTGGATGCCGCATACGTGGCAGAAAGTTTCCTCAGGGCATACGACAGCCTGTGGTTGCCGCTCGACGAGGTCACCAAGCAGCGGTATGTGAAGGAGTTCACCGGTCTGAGGCGAGTGGACCCGCCTTACACCAACTGGTTCCTCTTCTCATCAGTGATAGAGAGTTTCCTTGCCAAGGCAGGAGCGCCCTACGACGAGTTCCGTGTCAATACCGCCTGCCGCAAGGTGGAAGAGTGGTATGTGGGCGACGGGTGGTATGCCGACGGGCCGGTCTTTGCATTCGACTACTACACCAGTTATGTCTTCCATGCCATGTATCTCGAGACGCTGCAGGCAATGGTGGACGCCAAGGCCAACACGCGAATAGACTACAAGAAATACCATGCAAGGGCACTCAAGAGAGCACAGAAGTTCGCCATCATCCTCGAACGCTTCATCTCGCCAGAGGGCACATTCCCCGTCATTGGAAGAAGCACGCCATACAGGTTGGCAGCCATGCAGCCGCTTGCACTCATGGCATGGTATCAGACGCTGCCCGCAGAACTGCCCAACGGCCAGGTGCGTGCTGCACTGACAAAGGTGATGCACCGGATGTACGACTATCAAGACAACTACAACAGCGGCGGCTACCTCACCATCGGCTTCTGTGGAAAGCAGCCGGAGACAGCCGACTGGTACACCAACAACGGAAGCCTGTACATGACATCATTGGCGTTCATGCCCCTCGGGCTGCCAGCCGACCATCCTTTCTGGAAAGACGAGCCGCTGCCCTGGACCCAGGTGAAGGCATGGGGCGGACAGCCATTCCCCAAAGACCACCGGTGGGCAGACGACCCGAAGACACCCGACAAGTGGTGAAACAAGATTCAAGGAACCCATTTACAAAACCCCCGATATGAAAAAGACAATAATGGTGTGCCTCGTTGCCCTGCTGGCCACATCCGCCATGGCAGCCACACACTGCAAGAAGGCACAAAAGGTGATAGGCATCATCGACAAGGTGAACACATATTGGCAGACCAACCATCCTGCCGAGGTGCATGCTTTCTGGGACAATGCCGCATACCACACCGGCAACATGGAGGCTTACCTGCTGACGGGAGAGCAACGATACCTGGACTATTCGCTGCTATGGGCAGAGCACAACAACTGGATGGGAGCCACGGAGACCAATCCGTCATTGTGGGAATACAAGACATACGGAGAAGACCAGCGTCATGTGCTCTTTGGCGACTGGCAGATATGCTTCCAGACGTATATCGACCTCTATTGGAATGTCATGGGCACTTTCGGACAGCCGGCAGCAGGGAAGAAGCGAGTGCCGCTGCACGACAATCCTGCAAGACGCATCGCGCGCGCCAAAGAGGTGATGGGCTATGAGGCATATTCCAGAGCCAACGACTATTGGTGGTGGGCAGACGCCCTCTACATGGTGATGCCGGTGATGACAAAGATGTACAAGCTCACCGGCGACGAGACATATCTCGACAAGCTCTATGATAACATCCTCTATACCGACAGCATAATGCTCGACCGGGAGACAGGCATATATTTCCGCGACGGCAAGTATGTCTACCCCAAGCACAAGACTGCCAGCGGGAAGAAAGACTTCTGGGCACGTGGTGACGGTTGGGTGCTCGCCGGACTTGCCAAGGTGCTCAAGGACATGCCCCAGGGCTATGCTCACAGGCAGTTCTTCGTCGACAAATACGTGAGACTGGCAAATGCCGTGGCAGGATTGCAACAGAAGGAGGGCTACTGGACACGTTCGATGATGGACCCGGAACAAGCACCAGGACCGGAGACCAGCGGCACGGCATTCTTCACCTACGGTATACTGTGGGGCGTGAACAATGGGTACTTGCCCAAGAAGCAGTTCAAGCCCGTCATCAAAAAGGCGTGGAAATACCTCACCACGACAGCACTGCAAGCAGACGGAAAAGTGGGGTATGTGCAACCCATAGGCGAGAAAGCCATCCCCGGGCAGGTGGTGGATGCCAACAGCCAGGCCAACTTCGGGGTGGGGGCCTTCCTGCTCGCCGCTTGCGAATACGTGAGATACATCGACAAATAAACCTACCTTAAACATACCAAGATGAATAAAAGACTATTCTTTCTGCTCGCATTGGCCATTCCAGGTGTGATGGCAATGGCAGACAACGAACCTACGTTCACGGAATGGCACGACATGCAGGTGAACGACATCAACAGGTTCAAGCCGCATACGTCGTTCTTCGCATACGAGAACATTCAGGTGGCAAGAGAAGGCAACATGAAAGCTTCAGAAAACTACCTCTCGATAGAGGGTGAGTGGAATTTCAAATGGGTGGAGCATGCCGACCAGAGACCCACCGACTTCTACGCTACTGACTACGATGACAAGTCATGGGGCAAGATGAAAGTGCCGGGAATGTGGGAACTCAATGGATATGGAGACCCCATCTATGTGAACATCGGCTTCCCGTGGAGAGGGCATTTCGAGAGCAAGCCACCAGAGGTGCCCACTCGCGACAACCATGTGGGCAGTTACAGGCGCACGATACACATCCCCGACAGTTGGGACGGAAAACAGGTGATTGCCCACTTCGGCTCGGTCACCTCGTGCATGTACCTCTGGGTCAACGGCCATTTCGTGGGCTATACCGAAGACAGCAAGATGGCGGCAGAGTTTGACATCACGCCTTATCTCCAGAAGGGCGACAACCTGATGGCTTTCCAGGTGTTCAGATGGTGCGACGGCACATATTGCGAGGACCAGGACTTCTGGCGGCTCTCGGGCGTGGCAAGAGACAGCTACCTCTATGCCCGTGACAAGAAAATACATGTCAACGACATACGCATCACCCCCGACCTGATCAACGACTACCGTGATGGCGTGCTCGATGTGAAGGTGGACGTGGAGGGAGCATGCAACCTCACTTTCGAACTCTTCGATGCAGATGGGAAATCGGTTGCCTTGAAGACCTTGGACAAGGTGACAGGACCTACTTCCACCACCATCGAGATGAAAAACCCACACAAATGGTCTGCCGAGACACCTTATCTCTATACTCTGGTGGTGTGTCCCACAACCCCCACGGCGCGCTATACGGCATACGAGGCAATACCACAGAAGGTGGGATTCAGGAAGGTGGAGATACACAAGTCGATGAGTGCCATGATGCTGGTGAACGGCGAGCCCATATACATCAAGGGAGCCGACAGGCATGAACTCGACCCCGATGGAGGTTATGTGGTGTCAAGGGAGCGCATGATAGAAGACATCAAGTTGATGAAGAGATTCAACATCAACGCCGTGCGTACCTGCCACTATACCGACGACCCGGTGTGGTACGACCTCTGCGACGAATATGGAATATACCTCTGCGCCGAGGCCAACCAGGAATCGCATGGTTTCGGATACCGTCAAGACTCCGAGGCCAAGAAGCCGCAGTTCGCCCTGCAGATACTGCAACGCAACCAGCACAATGTGTGTGTGAACTTCAACCACCCAAGCGTCATAATATGGTCGCTTGGCAACGAGACGGTGGACGGGCCAAACTTCACTGCGGCCTACCAGTGGATAAAGTCCGTAGACCTCAGCAGACCGGTGCATTGGGAGCAGGCTGGCAGTGGTGCGAACACCGACATCAGGTGCCCGATGTACCCAAGCCAGAAATGGTGTGAACAATATGCCATGAGCCAGAAGCCAGAAGACCAAAAACCACTCATACTATGCGAATACAGCCATGCCATGGGCAACTCATGCGGTGGCTTCAAGGAATATTGGGACTTGGTGAGAAGACATGTCAAATTCCAAGGAGGGTTCATCTGGGACTTCGTTGACCAAGCACTTCATGGCAAGGATGCCCAAGGCAGGGACATATACACCTATGGAGGCGACTACAACACATACGATGCATCCGACAACAACTTCAACTGCAATGGACTTGTCAGTCCTGACAGGAAGCCAAACCCACACCTCTATGAGGTGGGATATTTCTACCAGAATGTTTGGGCCACCTTGATAGGCGTGGAAAACGGACAGACAAAGGTTAGGGTGCGCAACGAGTTCTTCTTTAAAAACCTTGACAATGTGAAACTTGTATGGACCCTGATGGTTGGAGGCGTGGCTGCAAAGACTGGTGAAATCGCGCAACTTGACGTGCAGCCCAAGGAGTTTAAGGACATGCTCATACCCGTAGACCTGTCAGCCGCTTACGAAGGAGAGCCAATGCTCAACATCGACTTCGTGCTAAAGAAGGCAGAGCCACTCATGGAAGCAGGACAGACAATAGCATACGAGCAGCTCAAGGCTTCCGAGTATTCCATGGCCATGAAGATGAACGTGCCTTGGAAAAAGTCGCTGAAAGTCTCGAATAGCAAGAAATCTTCCGTCATCAGTATTTCTTGCGAGGGCGTGGATGTGGCATTCGACAAGAACACCGGCTTCTTATGCAGATACGTGGTTGACGGACAGTCGTTCCTTGGCGATGGTGGCATGATGAAACCCAATTTCTGGAGGGCAGTCACCGACAACGACATGGGAGCAGGACTGCAAAGAAGGTATAAGGCATGGAGAAATCCAGCCATGAACCTGGTTGAACTGACCACCAAGAAGAAAACCTCGACCTATGGCAAAGTGCTTAGCAACGATGTGGTGGTGACGGCAAGGTATGAAATGCCAGACGTGAAGGCCACCCTGACAATGACCTATATTGTAAATGCCAATGGCGCCATTTCCGTAACCGAGGACATGAAGACCGAGGAGGGAGCAAAGGTAGGCAACCCGCTGCGTTTTGGAATGGTGATGCAAATGCCATACAATTTGGACAACAGCAAGTTCTATGGCCGTGGACCGGTGGAGAATTATGCCGACCGCAAATTGTCACAACGCATAGGCATATACAACCAGAGTGCCGATGAGCAGTTCTATCCATACGTAAGGCCACAGGAGACAGGCACCAAGACCGACATCAGGTGGTGGAGACAGCTGAACTCAGCCAACCAAGGCTTCCTCGTCCAAGCAGAGAAGCCTTTCGCAGCCAGCGCGCTGCATTATGATGTGGAGACACTTGACGAGGGAGATGACAAGGGACAGCGACACTCGCCACAGATGCCAAAGTCGAAATTCACCAATCTATTCATCGATGGAGAGCATGCCGGCGTGGGTGGAATAGACACTTGGAGCCCGAATGCCGAAGCCCTGCCACAATATAGGGTGACATACGGAAACCGCTCATTCTCATTCAGCATACTGCCAACATCCCGTGAAGATGCTCTGTCGACAAGCAAATAATGACCATAACAACAATCATAATTAAAACATGAAAAAACAAACTATTGCAACACTTGCACTTGCGGCGGCATTTGCCATGAACGCGAGCGCACAACGCCAGCTCCTGGTGCAAGCCAACAAGCCTGGTGCCGTGATTCAGCCAACAATGTATGGCATCTTTTTTGAGGACATCAACTTCGGAGCTGACGGAGGACTGTATGCCGAGATGGTGCAAAACCGCTCCTTCGAGTTCCCCGACAAGCTGATGGGATGGAATGTCTTTGGTGATGTGAAGGTGGCTGACACCAAGCCCGCCTTCGACCGCAACCCACATTATGTGGTGCTTGCAGACCCGGGGCATGCACACAAGCGCACAGGAATAGAGAACAGGGGATTCTTCGGAATGGGATTCAAGAAAGGCATGACGTATGACTTCTCTGTCTTTGCCCGGCTCCACAAGGCTGGAGACGCCAAGGCACGCATCAGGGTGGAACTGGTGAACTCACGCAACAATGTGGTGGAAAAGGCGGATGTGAACATCGACAGCAAGGACTGGAAGAAATACACTTGCAGCCTGAAGTCGAATGTCACTGACCCCAATGGCCTGATGCGCATCTTCCTCGCGTCGGCAGAAGGAGTGGAACTCGACCATGTGTCGCTTTTCCCAGAAGACAACTGGAATGGACTGAGAGCCGACCTGGTGAAAGACCTCGAGGACCTGCATCCGGGAATCTTCCGCTTCCCTGGCGGCTGCATCGTGGAAGGCACCGACCTGGCTTCACGCTATCAGTGGAAAAACTCCGTAGGACAGGTGGAGAACAGACCGCTCAACGAGAACCGCTGGAACTACACCTTCCCTCACAGGATGTATCCCAACTATTTCCAGACTTACGGCATGGGATTCTATGAGTTCTTCCTGCTCTCCGAGAAGATAGGTGCAGAACCACTGCCGGTGGTGAGCTGTGGATTGGCTTGCCAATACCAGAACGACGACATCAAGGCCCATGTGGCTTTGGAAGACCTGCAGCCTTATGTTGACGACGCCCTCGACCTCATCGAGTTTGCCAATGGAGGCACCGACACCAAGTGGGGCAAGCTGAGAGTCGACATGGGTCATCCCGCACCTTTCAACCTCAAGCAAATCGGCGTGGGCAACGAGCAATGGGGAGAATTGTATCCCGTCCGCCTCGAACAGTTTGTGAAGGCCATACGTGCAAAATACCCACAGATGCTCATCTGCGGCAGCAGCGGTCCTTTGGCAGAGGGCAATGACTTCGACTATGGATGGAAAGAGATGAAACGCCTGAAGGTGGATCTCGTGGACGAGCATTACTATAAGCCGCCACAGTGGTTCTTCGACAATGCCGGACGCTATGACAACTACGACCGCAAGGGTCCAAAGGTGTTTGCTGGTGAATATGCTGCTCATGGCAAGGGAGCTCGTGAGGTGAACAACTGGGAAGCCGCTCTATCCGAGGCAGCCTTCATGACGGGTCTGGAGCGCAACGCAGACGTGGTATACCAAGCCACCTACGCGCCACTTTTTGCACATGTGGATGGATGGCAGTGGAGGCCCGACCTCATCTGGTTTGACAACCTCACCTCGGCACGCACGCCCAACTGGTATGTGCAGATGCTTTATGGCACCAACAAGGGCACCAATGTGCTTAAGATGACGGAAGACGGCAAGGCAGTAGAGGGCAAGGACGGACTTTATGCCACGGCGGCACTCGACAAGGATGTGAAGCAATACATCGTCAAGCTGGCCAATTCTGCAAAGACCAGCCAAAAGGTGACCATCACTTTCAAGGGCCTGAAGAATGTGAATGCTGTAAAGGCCACTGTCCTTGCAGGAAACGACGACATGGAAAACTTCGTTGGCAAGGCTGAGAATATCAAGCCCACAACATCGTCGTTGCAAGGCGATGGCAACACCCTCACGGTGGAAGTGCCGGCAAGGGCTTTCATGGTGCTCAGATTCTAAGCTTGCAGCGATATTGCAAGAAATCATCCAACTAACATTGAAAAGGGGAAGCAAGCTCATCCAGCAGCATGCTTCCCTTTTTCAATATTGGTGCTTTTCTTTTTTCAACACTTTTCTTGGATTTTGCCGGCAGAAGCCACTTTTGCAGCCATGGATGCAGAATCCATGGGATGGGGATGATGGATGGAGAAGGCACCGCCAGAGGCCATGACGGAATATTAACACTGGTTAACTTTATTTTTCCATAAAAAATCTTCCTTTTTTGGAAATTAATTCGTAACTTTGTGGCCTAAACTATTAGGATCAGCATTTTTAAAAGATTGGCATTTGTTTCGTTTTGGAGTATATATGACTATTCCGTCGAAAAGATACTTGATTTTACCATTAGCCGGATTTGCGACAGCTAACGTATTCGTGACCAGGGCACAAGTGCATCCTGGCACGAAGGCCTTTGTGCATGCTGCCGTCTCAGAGGCTATAGGTGCCGATGGGATTTCAAATACTCCGAAAATCTCTGAAATGAAAGTGCTATGGCAAAAAGTGAGTCGGGTATTGACTCGCGTGCCATTGCCTGTGCCATCACCATTTTCAGTGGGATGGCGGGCAGTTATTAATCCGTATGCAAGGTTGGTGTCCTGACAATGGAGGAGGGACAAACAGGCATCAGCAATATTGTTGCAAAACAAGAAAAACAAAGTATTTACACAATAGACGGAAAGTTAATCTCATCAACAGAATCAAAGGTAGTCAGCGGACTGCCACCTGGATTTACAATTTCAAGGTAAGAAGTTAATAGTGAAATAAGTGACCTTTTTTTAAGTTTTGAATGAGGG
>CAMJLI010000075.1 GCA_946406585.1 uncultured Prevotellaceae bacterium
CAGTGCCTTGATGTGCTTGCGGATGGTTGCTCGTTTCATGCCGTCTGCTGTCTTATATGCGTCTGCCCAATTGCTCTATTATCCCTGATTTCCATGCGGTGAAGTCGCCGGCGATGATATGCCGGCGGGCATCGCCCACTAGGCGCAGGTAGAAGGCCAGGTTGTGGATGCTGGCTATCTGCAAGGCGAGCAGTTCTTGCGCCTTGAAGAGATGGTGCAGGTAGGCCTTGGTGTGTATACGGTCCACCTCGCATCCGTCGGGGTCGATGGGAGAGAAGTCGTCTTCCCATTTCTTGTTGCGCATGTTCATCGTGCCTTCGTAGGTGAAGAGGTTGGCGTTGCGCCCATTGCGTGTGGGCATCACGCAGTCGAACATGTCCACGCCGCGCTCTATGCATTCCAATATGTTTTGGGGGGTGCCCACGCCCATTAGGTATCGGGGGCGGTCTTTGGGTAGTATGCCGTTCACCACTTCCACCATCTCATACATCACCTCTGTCGGCTCGCCCACGGCAAGGCCACCGATGGCATAGCCGTCGCAGCCTTTGTCGGCAACGTAGTGGGCCGACTCTGTGCGAAGGTCTTTGTATGTGCAGCCCTGGACAATGGGAAACAGACTCTGGCTGTGGCCGTAGAGTGGGGCGGTCTGTTCCACTCGTTTCAGGCAGCGGTCGAGCCAGCGGTGGGTCAGCGCGAGGCTTTTCTTGGCGTAGTTGTAGTCGCTGGTTCCCGGCGGACACTCATCGAAAGCCATCATGATGTCGGCGCCTATCACGCGCTGGGTGTCTATCACGTTCTCCGGGGTGAAGAAGTGCTTGGAACCGTCGATGTGGGAGCGGAATTCACAACCTTCTTCACGTAGCTTGCGGATGCCGGTGAGTGAGAATACCTGAAAGCCGCCAGAATCGGTGAGTATGGGGCGGTCCCACGTGTTGAAACGGTGCAGACCGCCTGCTGCTCGCAGGATGTCCAGGCCAGGGCGCAGGTAGAGGTGGTAGGTGTTGCCCAATATGATCTGGGCATGCACCTCGTCGCGCAATTCCCTGAAATGCACGCCCTTCACGCTGCCGCAAGTGCCTACTGGCATGAAGATGGGGGTCTCGATGGTTCCGTGGTCGGTGGTTATCTTTCCGGCACGGGCATCGCTATATGGGTCGGTGTGCTGTAGCTCGAAGGTCATCTCATTAGTTGTTGTCTTCTTCCACTTTCAGTGCCACCGGATTGTCCACCAACTCGTCGGTGAGGGCAAAGTCCCATACGTCCTTCACATTCTCCACATAATGGAATTCCACACCCTTGAGATAGATGGCTGGTATCTCGTCGATGTCTTTCTTGTTTTCCTTGCACATCACTATGTCGGTGATGCCGGCACGCTTTGCTGCAAGTATTTTCTCCTTGATGCCGCCCACGGGGAGCACTTTGCCGCGAAGGGTTATCTCGCCGGTCATAGCGGTCTTTTGCCTCACCTTGCGCTGGGTGATGGCTGATGCTATCGAGGTGGCAATGGTGATGCCTGCCGATGGGCCGTCCTTTGGGGTGGCTCCCTCTGGCACGTGGATGTGGATGTTCCATTGGTCGAAAATGCGGTAGTCCACATGAAGGGTATCGGTATGTGCCTTCACATATTCCAATGCGATGACTGCCGACTCTTTCATCACGTCGCCAAGGTTGCCGGTGAGGGTGAGCTTCGCTCCTTTTCCCTTGCTCAGAGAGGTCTCGATGAAGAGTATCTCGCCGCCAACACTTGTCCATGCCAGTCCGGTCACCACGCCGGCATATTCGTTGCCTTGGTAGATGTCGCGGTAGAATGGGGGCTTGCCCAACAGGTCGTCGAGCTTGTCGGGGGTGATTTTGGTGTATGGCAGCTCGCCGTCGCGGGCCTTGATGTATGCCAACTTGCGAAAGGCTTTGTTCACCTGCTTCTCCAACTGCCTCACGCCGCTCTCACGGCTGTATTGCTCGATGATGCGCTCTATGGCCAACTTGGTGAAAGAGGGCTTGTCATCCAGGGTGGAAAGTCCGGTGTTCTCCAGCTCGCGGGGCACCAGGTGGCGCTTGGCTATCTCTATCTTCTCCTCAGTGATGTATCCGCTCACCTCGATGATTTCCATGCGGTCGAGCAGGGGGCGGGGGATGGTGTTCAGGTCGTTGGCTGTGGCGATGAAGAGCACTTTCGAAAGGTCGTAGTCGATGTCGAGGTAGTTGTCGTGGAAGGCGTTGTTCTGCTCTGGGTCGAGCACTTCAAGAAGTGCGGACGCGGGGTCGCCGTTGATGGTGTGCTGGGTCACCTTGTCTATCTCGTCAAGGATGAATACTGGGTTCGACGAACCGGCCTTCTGTATGCTTTTGATGATGCGGCCGGGCATGGCTCCCACGTAGGTGCGACGGTGACCGCGAATCTCCGACTCGTCGTGGAGGCCGCCCAATGATATGCGAACATATTTGCGCTTCATGGCTGACGCTATGCTCTTGCCAAGGCTGGTCTTGCCTACGCCGGGAGGGCCATAGAGGCAGATGATGGGGGATTTCAGGTCGCCGCGTAGCGAGAGCACGGCGATGTGCTCCAAGATGCGCTCCTTCACCTTCTCCATGCCGTAGTGGTCGCGGTTGAGTATGCGCTCGGCACGCTTCAGGTTCATGTCGTCGATGGTGTATTCGCCCCATGGCAGGCCCACCATCGTCTGAAGGTAGTTTATCTGGATGCTGTAGTCGGGACTCTGGGGGTTGAGCGTGTCGAGCTTGTCAAGCTCTTTGTAGAACACCTTCTCCACATCGTCGCTCCATTTCTTGTTCGATGCTTGCTCTATCAGCTCCAGCCGCTCGGGGGAGCCTTCGCCGTTGCCAAGCTCTTCCTTGATGTTCTTTATCTGCTGTTGAAGGAAGTATTCGCGCTGCTGCTCGTCGATGTCTTCACGCGTGCGGATGCGGATGTTCTGCTTCAACTCCACAAGCTGCATTTCCTTGTGAATGACTTTCAACAATGCAAACACACGCTCCTTGGTGGAAGGGCAACGGAGCAGCTCTATCTTGTCGTTGATGCCGAATGGCATGTTCGAACTGACGAAATTCACGGTCACCACATTGTTGGTCATGTTGGTGAGTGCAAATTGTGACTCGTCGGGGATGTCGTCGTTCTTCTTGATGAACTCGATGGAGATGCTGCGCAGGTCTTCCACCGCAGCCTTGAATTCTGTATCGTCGTGTTGTGGCAGCAGCTCTTGCTCTGGCTGGGTAAGCCCAGTGAGGTAGGGGCGAGTGCGCTTGATGCCAAGCAGCTTGCACTTGCCCAACCCTTGTACGATGGCTGTCAGGTTGCCACCGGTTCCTGGCATTTCCAGAACGCGGATGATTTTGGCGTATACGCCGATGTCGTAAAGGTCGGATGCCGAAGGACTGTCTATGGATGGGTCTTTCTGGCAGAATATTGCTATTACTTCATTGGGGGAGTCGTGAAGCTTCTTTACGAGGCTTATGCTCGAGGGACGACCCACAAGCACCGGCGATATCACACCTGGAAACATCACCATGTTGCGGGTGGCGAGAATGGGTATTTCACCATTTACGTCAACTTCGAACAGCTGGCGGATGTCTCCTTCGTAATCCGCTATCATTTGGAATGCACTTGGTTGTTCTCTATCCATATTTTTTAGTGTCAATTCAAATCAGCAGCAAAGGTAGTGCAAAAAAATGATTATTTTGTGTGATTGATACCTTTTTTGATTAATTTTGCATAGTTGATAAAAAATATTTATGCCTAACACGTTTTTCAGATTTCGAAGGTTTGTCGTTCATCAGGAGAGGTGCGCCATGAAGGTGGGTACCGATGGCGTGCTGATTGGTGCCTGGGCGAGGGGGGGTGAAAGGGTGCTCGACATAGGCACCGGTACGGGTCTTGTGGCGTTGATGATGGCTCAGAGATATCAGCAGGCGCGCATAGATGCTGTCGATATCGACCCTGAGTGCTGCTTGCAAGCCGTGGAGAATGTGGCTGGTTCTCCATTCTCTGATAGGGTGGAGGTGTTCTGCTCGCCTGTGCAGACCTTCGCTAATGGTGACGGGAGAAATGGACTCTATGATGCCGTGGTGAGCAATCCTCCTTTTTTCGACAATGCTCTCAAGGCTCCTGATTCATCGCGGAGGATGGCTCGACACACCGACTCGTTGCCTTTTTCCGAATTGTTCAAAGCTGTCAGTTTGGTGATGGCTCCTATGGGGGAGTTCTCGGCCATCATACCGTTTGACTACAGGCCTGTATTTGAAAGGGAGGCTGCAGCTGCTGGACTATTCCTTGCAAGGTCGTGTGCTGTGAAAACCACTCCGTCCAAAAGACCAAAGAGGTACTTGCTGGCTTTCCGAAAGCAGCCTGCCGATACAGTGGAGTTGGATGAGGAGGTGCTCGAGGTGTCGCCGGGGTGCAGGTCTGCTTGGTACGTACAACTCACATCTGATTTTTATCTGTAGGGTGGGGGAGGTCAGCGGGTCAGCCGACGCCAGAGCTTCTTGTTGAACGCCATCATGTTCCTGCCGCTTCTATGCAAGTTGCTGTTCATGTCGCTGAAGTCGTTGAGTAGCTCGCTAACGGCACTTTGAACAATGTTGGGGGTCAACTTGCCCAGGTCTTCCGCTTTTTGGTTGCATACCATGCGTATGCCTTTCTCTTTAACTGCTATTTCTATTTCCTTGCCCATTATAATGGGGTCGCCATCAAAATGCACCGGACCTTCTTTCGGACGCCTTATGAGCACTTTCTTTGCCTTGAAGGTCTTCACCTTGCTGCTTTTGCCCAATGTCTTGTTCATTAGGTCGAAACTCACCTGGGGGGCGTCAAGAATGCCGAATGGCTCCATTACGATGATGTCTAGAAAACCATCGCTCATAGAGGCCTGGGGGGCTATGTAGGCATTGTTGCCATATTGGGAGGCATTGGCACATGTGATGAGGTATGCCTTGTAACGGTGTGCGCCTGTCTCGTCTTCTATGATGTATGTCTGGGGCTTGTAGCGTAATCCTTCGTGCAGCACCTCTTCCATGTATTTCAACGGGCCGCGCTTCTTCACCTCTGAGAATTTCTGGCTTATGAACGCATCGAAACCTAGTCCGCAGGTGCAAAAGAATGGATGGCCGTTGATGGTGCAGTAGTCCATGTCATGGGTATGGAAGGCATTCAGAATCTCTATCGACTTGCGTATGTTGATGGGAATGGACAAGTGGCGGGCAAGACCATTGCCCGAACCGCATGGCATCAGAGCCATGGCTGTGGCACTGCCTATCAAACCGCAACCCACCTCGTTGATGGTGCCGTCACCGCCTACTGCCACTACAACGTCATATCCTTCCTCGCTGGCTTCGCGAGCTATTTCTGTGGCATGGCCGGCTCGCTCTGTATACCTTATTTTATATTCAAACTTTTCCTTGTCGATATGCTCGTCTATCAACTTCGCAAATCCTGACTTCTTTATGGAGCCGGAAATGGGATTCATGATGAACAATGACTTCATATAACTTTTTTTCGTTCTACTTTCAAAGCGCTGCAAAATTAAGAATAATCAGTCATTATGATGTCATTTGTACCCTTTTTTTTGATATAAAGCATTTTCTTTTGAAAAAATGTGGGAATAATAGGCTTTTTTTACTAACTTTGCAGCCTAATTAGAAAATTTTAAGTAGGTGTCTTGAAATTTACGATGGTATCCAAAGAACATAAAAGACCCTCGTGCGCCTACTTGATAAATATGTTTAATATTTGAATACCTACTTATAATGGGACTATTGCAAGAAAGGTTCAAAAGCTATCGTGAACCTCAGAAATTCATGGAAATGGGTGTTTATCCTTATTTCAGGTCAATTTCTGGAAAACAAGGCACTGAGGTCGAAATGGAAGGCAAAAAGGTGTTGATGTTCGGCTCGAACGCTTATACCGGACTGACAGGAGACCAAAGGATTATTGATGCTGCAAAGGAGGCACTCGACAAATATGGGTCTGGATGTGCCGGAAGCCGGTTCTTGAACGGAACAGTGGACCTGCATGTCCAACTCGAAAAGGAACTTGCCGAATTTGAGCGAAAAGACGACGCACTTTGTTTCTCCACTGGATTCTTTGTTAACTCTGGTGTGCTTGCAGTAATCTGTGGTAGGGAGGACTATATCATTTGTGACGAGAGAGACCACGCAAGTATCGTGGATGGCAGAAGATTGTCGTTTGCAAAACAACTGAAGTTCAAGCATAACGACATGGAAGACCTCGAAAAGCAATTGCAAAAATGTGAACCCAACGCAATTAAGTTAATTGTGGTGGACGGGGTGTTCTCAATGGAGGGAGACTTGGCAAACCTGCCTGAAATCGTAAGGCTCAAGAAAAAATACAACGCTTCCATAATGGTTGACGAGGCTCATGGCATCGGTGTCTTCGGAGACGAGGGACGTGGTGTGTGCGACCATTTCGGCGTAATCGACGATGTGGACATCATAATGGGTACTTTCTCGAAAAGCTTGGCTAGCATAGGTGGTTTCGTGGCTGCTGATGCTGATACCATCAATTACCTGAGACATACTTGCCGTACTTATATCTTCAGCGCTTCAAACACTCCTGCTGCCACTGCTGCAGCACGTGAGGCTCTCCATATCATCAGAAAAGAACCTGAAAGAAGGGCAAAGTTGTGGGAAACTACCAACTATGCGCTCAAGAGATTCCGTGAGGAAGGGTTTGAAATAGGGGATACTGAAAGTCCTATCATCCCTCTGTATGTAAGGGATGTTGACAAAACCTTCATTGTAACCAAACTTGCTTTCGACAATGGAGTGTTCATCAATCCTGTCATACCACCAGCTTGTGCCCCACAGGACACGCTCGTAAGGTTTGCTCTGATGGCTACCCATACCATCGATCAGGTGGAAAAGGGTGTTCAGGTGCTCAAGAAAGTATTTGTAGATCAGAACATCATCAAATAGTTCCTTTTCGGCATGGGCTTTCTTGCCAACTTGATTAATGGCAGAAAGGGGGCATGAATGCGTTTTTTTGAAATTAGAAACTCCAAAATGCCCCAAATCTACAAAAGTTGGCAAAATAAATGCTCTTTTATTTGCAAGGTCAAAAAATTATGTATACCTTTGCACCGCAATTCCGAAAAGGTATGGCATTCGGGGTGTAGCGCAGTCCGGTAGCGCACCTGGTTTGGGACCAGGGTGTCGCAGGTTCGAATCCTGTCACCCCGACTTAACTAAAACCCAAGTTGTTGATTTTCAACAACTTGGGTTTCTTTAATGCCCATTTTTGGCGTGTTTCAACAAAAATTGGATATATCAAAAGTTCAATTTATATACATTTGTTATACAATTATGAAACGTGAATTTATACTGATTGTGTGGTTGCTTTTGCCCTTTGTGGCGGCAAAGGCAGGCAACGACAATAACCAGCCCATGTTTCAGGTGGGTAAGGTGTGGAACTATGATTATTCTTACGTCGAAATTTCATACGAGGATGGGAGTTCCCATAGGATTTACGGAATTTGTACATACAATGTGGAAAAGGACACTATAGTCAATGGCAAGCGTTTCTACTGGGTGCGCACCACAATGTCCGACAGCGAGTATGAGTTCAGGCAGTTGTGGCATGAGGAGGCCGGCAGAGTTTACAAATGTGGACCAACCGGCAAGTCGTTTTCTATGGTTTACGACTTCAACCTCTATACAGGTGAAGAATTGCCAAATCCTTGGGACGGTGTCACATACCCTATTTTTACTGTGTCATCCTCTGACACGATATTCACCTACGGCACGATGCGGAGACGCATCGTCCTCAGCCCCTCTGGCGGAGGGAACAAGGTTCCATGGGTTGAGGGCATCGGTGGCCCCGGTATCCTTGACGAGCCAATCTGCCACCTTGTTAACGATGGGAGTGAATACTCTCTTTCATCCTGCTATCAGGACGGCGAATGCTTGTTCACAAAGGAAGACTTCGACGCAGAACCATATCATGCCGATAGTGAGGGAATCGAATTGCCACATTCCTATGCCGCGTCATCCCCCGACGAAACGTACGACTTGCATGGGAGGCAAGTGGAGACTGCCACACGTCCTGGTGTTTACATCCGAAACGGCAAGAAATTCGTGGCGAGGTGAGGGAGAATTCATCTTCTGCACCAAACAAAATAACCTATGTTGACCGTCCTTATTCAACAGAATATGTGTATCATGGGACGGGGTATTTGATACACATTCGGAATGGGAAGAAACTTGTAGTCAAGTAACATACATTCGATGCAAATCCTAATGACAGCACCATCTTGTATTTGGAAGGATCCATTAGCCCTAATGTTGAGAATACATATATTAGGAACGTGGTTGTTCGTTCGGGCACATCCTTGAGAGTGCAGGGTACAATGCGTTTCCTATATGGTGCCACATTGACTGTAGAACCAGGCGCATACTTGCTGATAGATGGTGGAAACATATATACAGGCAGACTTATTCTGATGCCTGGAAGCACTTTTGTTGTGGACAATGGAGGCTCGTATGTACCACCGTATAATACGATATTTGAAACACCCACAAGTGTTGTGGCGAACATTCCGAGAGTAACAATTTATTAAATGGCAAGAAGACATGAGAAAAATTGAAAAGGTGTGTACCATGAAGGGAAAGGCATTGTTTTTGTTGACTATGTTCTTTCCCATCATGGCTTTCTCCCAAAATTTATACAAGGACATGGTGGTGGACGGAAAGAAATGGAATTTTGTGACTTGGCCTTATGGAAAGAGTTACGTGGAAATGTTTTGTGGCGACACCATCGTGAACGGCAGGCAATGCGTGAAGTTCGGCACGACGAATGCGGAAGGTGGCTTCTATTGCCTATGTGCCATGTACCAGGAGGGCGGAAAGATTTACTCCATCTGGCCGGGGAGCGAACGTCCCTTGCTTGAATACGACTTCTCCGC
>CAMJLI010000076.1 GCA_946406585.1 uncultured Prevotellaceae bacterium
GCATTATAGAGGAAATCGAAATAGTTGAGATACATTGTTATTATTTCCTCCTTGGTGAATGTCCGTTCAAGTTTTACGGCGATCACCCATTCTATCGGTTTTTGGAACAGTCTTTCCAGTTTGCTGTGTGCCACTTCCGAATAAAGTTGCTTTGCCAGCTGCTGTGTTATTGTGGAGCCACCACCGGCACTTTCCTTTCCCATGATTCCTCTCTTGAGCACAGCACGTGAAAGAGCCTTGAAATCTATTCCGGAATGCTCATAGAACCTTTCATCCTCAGTAGCCACTAGTGCATGGACCATGTTGGGAGATATACCATTGTAAGGAGTAGAAATACGATTGTCCCTACTTGATGCGTATGTGCCCATCAACTTGCCCTCTGCAGAATACACCTGCGAAGAATATTTGCTGATAGGGTTTTGCAATTCATCCATGTTGGGCATGTAACCCACCCATCCGTTCCAAATGGCGACAGCACCTCCTACGGCTATCAGTATCAAGCCCAAGAGGATTCCCCAAAGGAATCGCACGAAATTACTTCTCATGACTACAATATAACTTGTTTTATGAAATTTTCTTAATCCTTATGGTGGGCAGCCATGATTTTGCATAATCTCAATTCATCCTTCGCCACTTTCTATTTGTTTATCTTGCAAGCATATGCTTGAATGTCTCAGAATCCACAAACAACCATGCCCACTGGCAAAAAAAACAAAAATGGATTACACACAAATCAGCCCGTCCCATCATAGAGCTATAAATACACATTATGCGCTGCAAAATTACAATAATTCTTTTGAAAAGTGGCAAATAAATTAAAAATTATGCTTAACTTCGCGCTCGAAAACCATCATCCCCATTTTGTAAAATGGAGTAAAACAAAAAAATAGATGTGTAGACGTAACTTTGTAACTATTGCCGACCTGTCACGAGAGAAGATACTCTACATGATAGAAATGGCGAAAGAATTCGAGAAGCATCCCAATCGAGATATTCTCAAGGGCAAGGTGGTGGCGACGCTCTTTTATGAGCCATCCACACGCACTCGCCTTAGTTTTGAGACAGCAGCCAATCGTCTTGGCGCTCGTGTGATAGGCTTTTCCGATGCCAAGGCTTCGAGTGTTTCCAAAGGCGAATCCTTGAAAGACACCATCCTCATGGTATCCAACTATGCCGATGTGATAGCAATGCGCCACTACATAGAAGGAGCGGCCCAATATGCGAGTGAGATATCCCCCGTGCCTATCATCAATGCGGGAGACGGAGCGCACCAGCATCCCTCACAATGCATGCTCGACCTATATACGATCTATCAGACACAAGGCACATTGGAGAACCTGAACATCTATCTGGTTGGCGATTTGAAATATGGCCGCACCGTGCACTCCCTGCTGATGGCCATGCGGCATTTCAACCCCACCTTCCACTTCATATCTCCCGACGAACTCAGGATGCCCACCGAATACAAGCTCTACTGCAAGGAAAAGGGCATAAGATACGAGGAGCACACCATCCTGAATGAAGACATCATATCGGATGCCGACATAGTGTATATGACACGTGTGCAGAAGGAGAGGTTTTCCGACCTGATGGAATACGAGCGGGTGAAGAACACCTATGTCTTGAAAGCATCGATGCTATGCAAGGCCAAGGCCAACATGAAGATACTTCATCCATTGCCACGTGTCAATGAAATCGACTACGATGTGGATGACACGCCCCAAGCTTATTACATCCAGCAGGCCCGCAATGGCCTTTATGCCCGTGAAGCCATCATATGCGACGTTCTTGGAATAAGTCTTGACGACATCAGAAACGACACCACCATCATCGACCCTTCATAAGAAACACAACTCGACATGAACAAGAAAGAACGGTTGGTTGCCGCAATAGAAAACGGCACTGTAATAGACCACATCCCAGCAGACAAGACATTCCACGTGATAAACCTTCTCGGCCTGTCAGCCCTGTCATCACCAGTTACAATAGGTTTCAACTACCCCTCAAACAAAGTAGGCCGGAAAGGCATCATAAAGATAAGCGACAAGTTTTTCACCGATGACGAGATATCCCGCTTGTCAGTGGTGGCGCCCAATGTAGTGCTGAACATCATTCACGACTATGAAGTGGTGGAAAAGAAGACCGTGGAGACCCCAGACGAATTGCGTGGAATAGTGAGATGCAACAATCCCAAGTGCATCACCAACAACGAACCAATGTCAACCATCTTCCATGTTGTGGACAAATCACGTGGAGTGCTCCGCTGCCACTATTGCGACAAGGAACAGGACATAAACAATGTGGAAATCATAGACTGACACCCATCCAAGCATTTACTTTGAAAAAAACATAAATAAAATGAAAAGAGACCAAGAGATTTTTGATCTAATTGAAAGAGAGCACCAACGCCAGCTAAAAGGCATGGAGCTGATTGCATCCGAGAACTTTGTCAGCGACGAGGTAATGGAAGCCATGGGCAGTTACCTGACAAACAAATACGCTGAAGGCCTTCCAGGCAAGCGCTACTATGGCGGTTGTCAGGTGGTGGACGAAGTGGAGAACCTTGCACGCGAGCGTGTGAAGGAACTGTTTGGCGCTGAATGGGCCAACGTACAGCCCCACTCTGGTGCCCAGGCCAATGCCGCCGTTCTTCTAACCGTTCTCAACCCCGGTGACACATTCATGGGACTAAACCTTGCACATGGTGGCCACCTTTCTCATGGTTCAGGTGTCAACACTTCCGGCATACTATACAAGCCAGTGGGATACAACTTGAACAAGGAGACAGGTCGTGTGGATTACGACGAGATGGAAGCCCTTGCCTTGGAGCACAAGCCCAAGCTGATTATTGGTGGCGGTTCTGCATACAGTCGTGAATGGGACTACAAGCGCATGCGCGAGATAGCCGACAAGGTTGGAGCATTGCTCATGATAGACATGGCGCATCCAGCAGGCCTTATCGCAGCAGGTTTGCTTGACAATCCATTGAAATATGCACACATAGTGACATCCACCACCCACAAGACCCTTCGTGGCCCACGTGGAGGCATCATATTGATGGGCAAGGACTTCGACAACCCATGGGGCAAGACCACTCCAAAGGGTGTGGTGAAGAAGATGAGCCAGCTGCTCGACAGTGCAGTATTCCCGGGCATCCAAGGCGGTCCATTGGAGCACGTGATAGCAGCCAAGGCTGTCGCATTCCGCGAGGCATTGCAACCCGAGTTCAAGACATGGGCAAAGCAAGTCCAGACAAATGCCCGCACGCTTGCCGACGAGTTGATGAAACGTGGCTTCGGCATTGTCAGTGGCGGTACAGACAACCACTCCATGTTGGTAGACCTGCGTACGAAATATCCCGACCTCACGGGCAAAGTTGCAGAGAACGCCCTTGTATCAGCCGACATTACTGTCAACAAGAACATGGTGCCTTTCGACACTCGCAGTGCCTTCCAGACATCAGGCATTCGACTGGGAACACCTGCCCTCACCACCAGAGGAGCAAAAGAAGACCTCATGGTGCTCATAGCCGAACTGATCGAGGAAGTGCTCAATGCTCCTGAAGACGAGCAAACCATAGCTCGTGTACGTGAAAAGGTGAATGCCACAATGAAGGACTATCCTTTGTTTGCTTATTGATTCACTCATGAATGTGGCACTTCACTATGATTGCTGCAAATAGTGAAGTGCCACACATTTTGTCATCATCGCCCCCATTCTTTATCTCATGGCAAAAAAACGGAAAAAACACCAAGAATCCCCCAACCAGCTCATGCTTTTCTCGGCAGAAGAAATGGCAGGGGAATCCATTGTCATTGAAGAAGACGAGGCTTGCGATGATGCGGCAAAGAAGGAAGTTGCATTGCCCTCATCAAACGTAAAGGGAAAGAAGGAGGATAAAGAGGAAAAGAAAGAGGAAGAAGAGAAGAAAAAGGAGAAAGAAAAACCAATTGAACCACCCAAACCCCCAAAGACGATAAGACCCTCGTCGGACACAGTCCTCATGTTGATACAGGTCATCCGACTTCTCGACGGGCTTAGCAGCAACCAAGTGCGCCTGTTGGCCATGCAGTCAGCCACTCTCCTTCAAGCCGGCATAGACCCATTGGAAACCTATCGTTTGCCAGTGCTTCCTGGAATGGAGTTCAGGGGCGACACACTTACAGGCATCGCCTACGTGAGCATAGTGAGGTCGTTTCCTCACATGACAGAAAGTATAGGAGTAGACCTTTCTTCTGCATACGACAAAGCCATGTCAAGTTTGGCAGGAGACATCACATAAGGTCGTATATTCCTGTAGGCTCACACCTTTTGAGGGGTTCCATAAGAAAACTCTCCCCCACCACTATCCCGTGTTGATTTAGGACAGACGTTATCGTCTCGCATGCTATCTCAGGACTATTGTTGTTGCTGCTGAGATGGCAAAGCCATACGCGCTTCAATGCAGGCGTGGCATTCTCAGCCAAAGCCATTGCACAATCCATGTTGCTCAAATGCCCCACGGAACTCATAATTTCCATCTTTCTAAAATAGGGGTAATTGCCTTTTGTCAATTTCTCCACGTCATAGTCAGCCTCGATAACAAGATAATTGGCTTTCCGAATGAAAGACTTCATTGTCTCCGTGACATATCCGGCATCAGTGATGAGACAAAAGTTTACCCCCTCATGAGAGACAAAGAAGCCAACATTATCTGAGCATTTATGAGGCACATCAAAAGGAGTGATTTCGAAATCTCCCAGAATCTCCGTCTTGTCCTTTTCCAAATATTTGATGTTGGCGCCATCAATTTTCCTTACGACACCACGGTTTCTCTCCACTCCCTCATGAACTTTCTTTGTGGCATAGACAGGAATGTTCAGGTCGTGACTAAGACTCCCCACCCTTTGGATATGGTCACAATGGTCGTGAGTGAGCAAGATACGCTTGACGCTTGACATTGACAAGCCATACTGACAGAATCTTTTTTTCAGCATCCTGCATCCTACGCCAGTATCGATCATCAAGCCATCATGCTCGGTGAAAAGGCAACAACAGTTGCCACTTGTTCCACTTCCAAAAGAGATAAACCTCATCATATTTGCAAAAATATGAAAAAAAAGAGAAACGAGCAAAAAATCTTGGGAAAACGCAGCAAGATGCAACAACAAAGAAAGGGTGTCATCCCTTGTTTGCACCAAACTTTACCTGCTGACACTGAGGACAACATCCCTTGACAACAAAGGATATGGAATGCACCGAATAGCCCTCAGGAACAGGAACCTCAGGCAAATGAACATCATTCAAGCAAAAGGACTTTTGGCAGTGTTCGCAATAAAAATGCAAATGGTTGTCTGCCAAGTCACATTCACCGTCGCACATGCACAATTCATAATGCAACACCCCACGACCGTCCTCGAAATCATGTAGCACACCATGCTCCCTGAACAAAGTGAGAACCCTGAAGATGCTCGACTTGTCCATAGTGAGCAAAGAATTTTCAAGGTCGTTCAGGCTCATCGGCCTGTCGCTATCAGCCAAAGCCCTATAAACCAGAATCCTGTTTGGAGTATGTCGTATCCCCTTTAGATTCAGTTTGTTTATAATTTCCTTGGATTCCATATAACCGCTCAACGGCTTATCATATTCAACAATTTCATCAAGCTATCCTTGTCAGTCCAACTAAACATGGGGTCGCTAATAGCCGTTTTCATCATACGGTACCTCTGTTTGTTGAGCACCCTCCACAACTCCCTGTCATGGGCCTGCACCAATTTGCCATCCAGAAGGAACCAATATTGGTGAATGACAGGAAAAACGAAATCCTCCTCAGTATTCATATTGTTGGTAAAAGAGTCCAACCTGTCGCTTGAAAGGTCAATGAAAGTATAATTGACGTTATTTTTCAGAGAACGCTCGAAAGCATCCATATCAATTATTTCGACACAATACAAGCTATTTCCTTTGATGGAGTCAACGAAATAAGCCAATTGATTCTCAACATTGATAAAGGAGCGGTCTTCGATGTCCACTTTGGCAATGACATCCATGTTTGCCTCTTTCACCGTAGAACCTTGAAAATAAAGGAGTGATGCATTCTTCAAGAACACATTGGCATTTGGAGTATTGACTTTGCGCCCATCTCTCAATGTGACAATGGCAGTCTTGTTCTTGGGGTACATTGTAGCGAGCACCGTCTTCTTTTGTGCAAAGAGACAAGTCGCCATCAACAATGAAAAGCCTAACAATGCGAAAAATCTTCTATACATTATTCTATTTTTATCATTTACTAATCTGAGATGAAAAACACACCTCAGTCCATATGCTTCAGAACACCTATCTATCATTAATATGATGCAAAAGTAAACAAAAAGTTTAAAGAACCAGCTATAAACAACAAAAAAACAAAGAGAGGGAATATTTCATGAATTTTATACATTGCAAACATTTTCTAATTGAAATTAAAATGCACTAAACAATTTGCACACCACAATCATCATGACTACATTTGCAGTGATGAAAGAATACTATATCTTGACAATTCTTGTCTTTTTTACCTTGCCTTTGTCGGCACAAAAATGCTTTGTTGTGGCCGACATAGAGACACTTTCCCCCATCTGCGATGTGAGTGTCAGGTCGAAGGAAGGTGTCGAGACCACCGACTCCATGGGAATGGTGTGCGTGCCGGAAGACAGCAAGAGTCTGGTATTGACACATCTAAACTATGAAAGCCGCCTTCTCAACATATCAGAAACAGGCGACACCATATTCCTCATATCAAAGTTGTCAAGCTTGCAAGAAGTCGTGGTTTTCGGAAAAGGCAAAAGCAAAGAACTTCCAGAATTCTTGAAGAAACCATTAGTCAGCAAGGCAGACGCACAACTATTAGGAGCTGCACAAGGCGGAGGCTTGAACATTTTAGGCCTGATAAATTATATAATACCAAAAAGCTGGCGCAAAACCAGCAAGAAACAACGGGCGAAGGAACAAGCCAAAGACATTTTGAAAAATTACTAAGAAAAACATGAAAAAGGAATACGAAGAAAGAATAGACAAGGCCGTGGATTACTTCATGCAAGGGTATGGCTGCTGCCAAAGCGTGGTATGCGCATTTTCAGACTTGTACGGTCTCGACTTGACGATGTCCAAACGCATCGCAGCCGGTTTTGGTGGAGGTGTGGGCAGAATGCGCATGATGTGCGGTGCTGTGTCGGGAATAGTAATGCTCGTAGGGTTGGACTGCGGCCAGACAGAAGGCAGCGACCGTGAAGGCAAGTCAGCATGCTACAAGGTGGTTCAACAACTACTATCCCGTTCACTTGAAGACAATGGTTCGCTAATATGTGCAGAATTGCTTGGAATAAAAGGTCCGGTGCCAATGGGCAATTATGTCGCCTCGGAACGAACCAAAGAATACTACAAGCAACGCCCATGTGCGGCAAAGGTGGAGAGTGCCGCCCGCATCTTTGCAGAATATCTGTCTGAAAAATAACTATCGATGGGTGCTTTCTAAATACAAGAGAAGCACATCATACTACCATAACACCATTATCCCATCCATCAGATAGGCAATGGAACAGCAAATGATGGCAACAGGAAACAAGCCCGCCCCACGCCAGGCAGCAATAATTCCCACAACCAAGGAAACGACACCAGAAACAGGCGACAAGGTGGTTTCTACAATGGCGGGAAACGTCATCACAGCCAATGTTACGTAGGGCACATAATAGAGGAAGCTGCGCAAGAACACATTGCTTATCCTGCCCTTGATGAGTGTCATTGGCAGAACACGAATCATGTTGGTGGTGATGATAGCCAACAAAATACAGATGATGATTTCACGCCTCCCCATTGTCTGTCTCCTTTATGGGTTTGAGCCAAGCGGCAACCAATGATATTGCCACCGTCAGCAAGATGATGCGTGTGCCAGGACTCCACCCACTGATGATGGGAGCTACGGCACAAAGGCCACTTAAAGCGAAACTCGCCACTACAGCATACAGCACGTTGCGGTCGGAACGTGACGGTGGCATGATGATGGCGATGAACATTCCATAAAGGGCAACACTCAACGCCGACACAATGGAAGAAGGCAACAAATCACCTGCCACGACACCCACCGCACAGCCAGAGGCCCAGAAAAGGCTTGAAATCAAGGCAGCGGAATAGGTATATACCGGTGGCGTATAACCCTGGTGATTGATAGAAATGCCGAACACCTCGTCGGTGATGCAGCAAGCCATCAGCAGACGATGGTACCATGGCACGCCAGGAGCTATCTTCTGCGAGAAGGCTGCACTCATCAGCATGTATCGCAGGTTGGCCACAAGACTCATGGCAACCACCTCCACATAGGCAGCATTGATGGCCACCAGCGTATAGACACCATATTCGCCAGCAGATGCACGTGTAAAAAAACTGCTTACGAAGCCAAGAGGAGCCGTAATACCCGCCTTCTTGGCAATGATGCCTAATGAGAAAGCCACGGCAAAATAGCCCATAGCAATGGGTATGCCATCACGAAAGCCTTTGACAGCCTCACTTCTCATATCAGTTGCCGTCAGTTCCGTATCTTTCTCTTTACTTGCCGTCATCCTTTCTTGCGTTAGAAACGGGTACAAAGGTAAGCGAAAAAAATGTTTTTTCGCAATCTTCACAACCATATCCAAATAAAAAGGACGTTTTTTGCATTAACGCCTGCATTTTTCTTTGATATTTCAGCGGTCTTTGCTATCTTTGTTCATCACATTAGAAACAGCAGAAACCACATGACACAACGAGAACAATTGGAAAAGAGCCAATCCCTTCAGGACGAACTGAGGAGAATGCAGAACGGCGAGCCCTACGATGCCCATACACCCGAGATGCGAGCATGGCGAGGAGAAGTGAAGAAACTG
>CAMJLI010000077.1 GCA_946406585.1 uncultured Prevotellaceae bacterium
AAATATCTCTTGTTTATTCGAAATTTTGCACTATCTTTGCATTTCAAAAGAAATGGGGCTTGCATATTATTCCCAATTTTAGGTGATGATTTGTTGTAGATGAATGCCTTATCTGTTCATGCTTAAAGATGGGGATTGCAAAGCATGCCCACACTAATTTTTTCTAAATGAAACTGTATTCAGACGAAGAACTGGCAACCATTCTTGACCGTGACATCTTCCACAATATTTCAGATGTGGCAGATGAGATGGGGGTGGAGTGTTATGTTGTGGGAGGTTATGTTCGTGACATTTTTCTTGAACGTCCCTCCTCCGACATCGATGTGGTTGTTGTGGGAAGCGGAATAGATGTCGCCGCCAACTTGAAAAAGAAGCTCGGAAAGAAAGCACACCTTTCCGTCTTTCGCAACTTTGGCACGGCACAAGTGAAATATAGGGACACTGAGGTGGAGTTCGTGGGAGCACGCAAGGAAAGCTACAGCCGTGACAGCCGCAAACCCATCGTGGAGAATGGCACCTTGGAAGATGACCAGAACCGTAGGGATTTCACCATCAATGCCATGGCCATTTGTCTCAACAAAGACCGTTTCGGCGAACTTGTTGACCCGTTCGACGGCTTGGGCGACCTTGAATATGGATGCATCAGGACACCTCTTGACCCTGACATCACTTTCTCCGACGACCCTTTGAGAATGTTGCGATGCATCAGGTTCTCATCGCAACTCCTGTTCGACATCGAAGAAGAAACCTTTGAGGCTTTGGGGAGAAACGCCGAGCGCATAAAGATAATCAGTGGGGAACGCATTGCACAGGAACTCAACAAAATCATGATGACAAGAACTCCAAGCCGTGGCATTTTCGATTTGCACAGGTGTGGACTGCTTGCCATAATATTGCCGGAAATAGAACGGCTCGACCAGGTGGAGGTGCGTCAAGGAAAGGCTCACAAAAACAATTTCCACCACACCTTGGAGGTGCTTGATAATGTTTGTAAAAAAACTGACAATCTGTGGCTCAGATGGGCGGCTTTCCTGCATGACGTGGGGAAACCAAAAAGCAAGAGATGGGATCCTCTCGTGGGCTGGACCTTCCATAACCATAATGCCATAGGGGCCAAGATGGTGCCCGAGATTTTCAAAAGACTGAAACTGCCTCTTGACAGCAAAATGAAATATGTGCAGAATCTTGTGGAACTGCACATGAGGCCAATAGTAATTGCAGATGAGGAGGTGACCGACAGCGCGGTCAGAAGATTGCTCAATGATGCTGGAGATGACATAGATGACCTGATGTTGCTTTGTGAAGCGGACATTACAAGCAAGAACCAAATCAGGAAACAGCGATTCCTCGACAATTTCATCACTGTAAGGGAAAAATTGGCTGACTTGAAGGAAAAAGACTACAAGCGCTTGTTCCAGCCATGCATTGATGGCAATGAGATAATGGAAATGTTTGGCTTGCAGCAAGGAAAGGTTGTAGGCGACCTGAAGAAGCACATAAAGGATGCAGTCCTCGACGGAAAGGTGGAGAACAACCCTGAAGAGTTGAGAAAAATGCTTTGTGAAAAATATCAACAATTGAAGGAGAGCGGCGCAGTTTGAATGAATATGGCGTGTTCGTTTTCTGCCTCACTTGTAACCTAATATTTGTTAAATATACACTCATAAACTAAAAAATCACAAAATTAGTTAGTAATTTTGCAGTTTGAAAACCCGAGACGGCCTCTTGGGTTTTCTAAGGGATGAAATTCAGAGATAATATTCAATAGGAAACAAACACAAAATGTAGAGATATGAAACAAACAAAATTATTCTTGCTCGTAGCTGCTGCTGCATGCTTGGTGGCATGTGGCGGTAAAAAAGGAGGAGGCATGAACTTTGGCGACAATGAATACCCCGTGCAGACGGTGGGCATGTCGAGTGCATCCTCACAAACCACTTATCCTGCTTCCATCAAAGGTGTTCAGGATGTGGAAATCAGACCAAAAGCCTCTGGATTCATCACCCGAATCAATGTTCATGAAGGACAAAATGTTTCCGCAGGGCAAATCCTCTTCGTTCTTGACAATGAAACTTACCAGGCTGCTGTAAGGCAAGCTGAAGCAGCTGTCAATCAGGCAAAGGCTGCCATCAATACGGCACAAGCACAACTGGCCACTACAAAACTGCAATATGAGAACAGTGAACAGCTTCATGCAAATGGAGTGATTGGTGATTTCGAACTGCAGACAGCCAAGAACACATACAATAGTGCATCAGCACAGGTGAATCAGGCTCAGGCTGCCCTCCAGCAGGCACAGGCCGGACTGGCTTCTGCTCGTGAAAACCTCAGCTACTGCTATGTGAAAAGTCCGGCAAGCGGCGTAGTGGGCAACCTGCCATACAAGGTGGGTGCTCTGGTGAGCGCGTCGGTGAACCCTGCACTTACCACCATCTCAAACATCAGCACCACAGAGGTGTATTTCTCCATGACAGAAAAAGACGTGCTGGAAATGACAAAGAATGCTGGTGGTCTCAATGCCGCTGTAAGCGTGTTCCCGCCAATACGCCTCAAACTCGCCGATGGTTCCATATATCCTCATGAGGGCAAGGTGGTGAAGATGAGCGGTGTCATTGATTCAGGCACAGGATCTGTCTCGATGATTGCACATTTCCCCAACCCAGAGAGACTGCTCAAGAGTGGAGGTTCTGGCTCCATCGTGGTGACACACAACAACAATGCTGCCATCGTTGTGCCTCAGTCATGTGTCTCAGAGGTGCAGGACAAGCACTTCATCTATACTGTAGGCTCCGACAACAAGGTGAAATATACCGAAATCAAGGTGGACCCACAAAACGACGGCAACAATTATGTCGTGACTGAAGGACTGAAAGTTGGTGACAAGTATGTGTCGAAAGGTATCACAAAACTTACCGATGGCATGGATATCGTGCCCATCACCGACGAGCAGTATGAAAAGAAAATCAACGAGGCTGCCAAACTGGGTGAAAACCAAGGAGACATGAAAAAATTTAAAAAAGCCATGGGCATGTAATTGCCGAGTCGCTTAAAACGCAAATATAAGAAATTATGACGTTTACCAATTTTATCAAGCGACCGGTGCTCTCGACAGTGATTTCAATAGTCATTGTCATTCTTGGTTTCATCGGTCTGCTAACGCTCCCAATAGAGCAATATCCCGACATCGCACCGCCCACTGTTGTGGTATACACCACATATATGGGTGCTGATGCGGAAACGGTGAAAAACTCAGTGCTCGCACCTTTGGAGGAAAGTATCAATGGTGTGGAGAACATGACATACATGACATCGTCGGCCACCAACCAAGGTAGTGCCAGCATCACCATCTATTTCCGACAAGGCACTAATGCGGACATGTGTGCCGTGAACGTGCAAAACCGTGTCAGTCAGGCGCAGGCTCTGCTACCTGCTGAAGTGACTCGTGTGGGTGTCACTGTCATGAAGAGGCAGACATCTCAGGTCATGATGTATACACTGACATCTGAGGATGGCAGATATGATGACGCATTCCTCAACAATTACTCCAATATCAACGTCCTGCCTGCCATCAAGCGTATTCAGGGCGTGGGCGACGTGCAAAGCCCGGGCATGAAGACTTACTCCATGCGTATATGGCTGAAACCAGACCTCATGAAGCAGCATGGACTCATGCCAAGCGACATTTCTGCCGCACTGGCGGAGCAGAACATCGAGGCGGCTCCCGGTTCTTTCGGTGAGCAAAGCAAGGTGGCTTACGAGTATGTGATGCGTTACAAGGGAAGGCTAAAGACTGCTGAGGAGTTCGGAGACATCATCATCAGCAGCAACACCAACGGACAGACGCTCCGTCTGCGCGACGTAGCAAAGGTGGAACTTGGTGGACTGCAGTATTCCGTGTCGATGAAGAACAACAACTTGCCGTCTGTCATGGGTATGGTGCAGCAGATTGCTGGTTCCAATGCCAATGAAATAGCCAAGAAAGTGAAGGCTGAATTGGAAGAGCAGGCGAAGAGCTTCCCTCCGGGAATGACTTATAAAATCAACTACGATGTAACGGAATTCCTGTATGCATCCATTGAAGAGGTGGTGAAAACACTCTTCATCACGCTTCTTCTCGTCTTCTTCGTGGTTTACATCTTCTTGCAGGATTTCCGATCCACCCTCATACCTATGATTGCCGTGCCTGTATCTCTTATCGGTACGTTCTTCTTCCTCAAGGTGTTCGGATTCTCCATCAACCTGCTCACCCTCTCGGCTTTGCTGCTTGCCATCGCAATCGTGGTGGATGATGCCATCGTGGTGGTGGAGGCTGTTCACGCAAAAATCGACATGGGATACAAGAGCGCGCTCACTGCTTCCATAGATGCCATGAACGAGATTTCCGGAGCCATCATTTCCATCACTTTGGTGATGGCATCTGTGTTCATCCCTGTATCCTTCATTGGTGGTACGTCGGGAACATTCTATCGAGAGTTTGGTGTCACCATGGCTGTGTCAATCTTCATCTCGGCGCTCAATGCGTTGACCTTGTCGCCGGCTCTTTGCGCCATATTCTTGAAACCAAAGGATGAGGAGGGCAAGGAGAGGAAGATGAGCTTCATCGACCGCATGCATGCCTCTTTCAACACGTCATACAACAAGATTCTTGGAAAATACAAGAACAGAGTGACGAAAATCACACACAAGCCTGTGATCGCCATCATTGCCGTGCTGCTCGGTATTGTTGCTCTCGGTGCTACAATGGCTACAACAAATACCGGCTTGGTGCCAAGTGAGGACACAGGTACTCTTTTCTGTACTATCAGCATGCCTCCTGCAACCAGTGTGGAGCGCACCAAGGAGGTGATCGACCAAGTGGATGCAATGCTGGCTTCCAACACCGCCATCCAAAGCCGCGAGCAAATCCAAGGATTCAACTTCATCGCCGGACAAGGCTCCGACCAGGCTACTTTCATCATCAAGCTGAAGCCTTTCTCCGAACGTGGCATCACAGAGGGCGCAATGGCAGTGCTTGGAATGATATACAAACAGACCGCGGAAATCAAAGATGCACAAATCCTCGCTTTCTCACCGCCTATGATTCCTGGATTCTCGGCTAATAGTGGTTTGTCAATCGTGATGGAAGACCGTTCGGGTGGTAGCCTGAACAAGTTCTTCGAGGTAACCAAAGACTATTTGGCTGAATTGAACAAACGTCCGGAAATTCAGACAGCCCAGACTTCATACAACCCAAATTATCCACAATACATGATTGATGTGGATGTCGCCAAGTGCAAGCAGGCCGGCATCTCTCCTTCTACAGTGTTGAGTACTTTGCAGGGTTATTACGGTGGTCTTTATGCTTCCAACTTCAATGCTTACGGCAAGTTGTATCGAGTGATGGTGCAGGGTGATGTGCCAAGCCGCGAAAAGCCGGAAGGTCTTTCAAACATCTATGTGCGCACTCCTTCGGGGATGTCGCCTGTAAAAGAGTTCTGTTCCATTAATCGTGTCTATGGACCTTCGAACATCAACCGATTCAACATGTTCACCAGCATTAACGTGACTGCTACCTTGGCTGATGGATATTCATCCGGAGAAGGTATCAAGGCAGTGGAGGAAGTGGCTAAAAATAACTTGCCTGAAGGATATACATACGAGTTCTCCGGTCTTACTCGTTCCGAGAGCGAGTCGAGCAACTCAACCATCCTCATCTTTGTGCTGTGCTTGTTGTTCGTATATCTCATCTTGTCAGCACAATATGAAAGTTACATCCTGCCGTTGTCGGTGATCCTTTCCATTCCGTTCGGATTGGCTGGAGCTTTCTTCTTCACGGAGATAACAGGGCACCAAAACGACATCTACATGCAGATATCGCTCATCATGCTTATCGGTCTTCTTGCCAAGAATGCCATCCTTATAGTGCAATTCTCGCTTGAACGCCGACAGATGGGTATGGCCATCTCATGGGCTGGCATACTCGGTGCTGCAGCTCGTCTGCGCCCAATCCTCATGACTTCGCTCGCCATGATTATCGGTTTGCTGCCGATGTTGTGGCCGTTCGGTGTCGGTGCCAATGGAAACAACACCCTGGGATATGCTGCCATCGGAGGCATGCTCGTCGGTACTCTCTGCCAAATCTTTGTCGTGCCGGCTCTCTTCGTAATGTTCCAGTCTCTCCAGGAGAGATTCACGCCAATGAAATTCGAAGATCTTGGCAATAGTGACGTCAAGGCCGAACTTGAGCAGTATGTTCGTTACGCCAACAACTACACAGTGGAGGAATAAGACATGAAAAAAACCAATATCATCCTCATTGCTGCTGGAGCTTTGCTGATTGCAAGTTGCAAATCGGTGAAAAACTCGCTCTTCAGCACTTACGAGAGACCTGACATCAACACCACAGGACTCATTCGCGACAACGTGTCGAGGACAGACACACTCGTGGCTGAACTCGATACAGCCAATTTCGGCACACTTCCTTGGAGAGAGGTGTTCACCGACCCGCAGTTGCAAATTCTAATACAGCAGGCTCTCGACAATAATGTCGACATGCTGAATGCTGCACTGAATGTGAAAATGGCAGAGGAACAGCTGAAGGCGGCTCGCTTGTCGTTCCTGCCACAGTTCGCGTTCTCGCCTTCGGGAACAATAGCATCGTGGGACTTCAATGCTGCCTCGAAAACGTATCAATTGCCTTTCGCTGTGAGCTGGAATGCCGACCTCTTTGGAAACCTGCTGTCGCAGAAAAGGAGCGCCCAAGAGCAGTTGCTGGCTACCAAGGACTATCAAGTGGTGGTGCAGACCAACATCGTGGCAGGAGTGGCTAACATGTATTATACACTCTTGATGCTCGACAGGCAACTCGAAATCCTCGAAGACATGACCACCCTTACAAAGGACACTTGGGACATGATGCAACTGCAGATGAACCTTGGAAGGGCAAGGTCTACAAGTGTGCAAAGTGCTGAAGCCAACTACTACTCGGTGCAGACGCAGAGCGTGGAGATGAAACGCCAGGTAAGGGAAGTGGAAAACTCCCTCTCGCTGCTCATGGGACAACCGGCACAGGCTATTACAAGAGGAAAGCTCAAAGACCAGAATCTGCCTTCGAAATGGAGCACGGGAGTGGGCATCCAACTCCTTTCCAACAGGGCGGATGTGCATTATGCAGAACATGCTCTTGCCAAGTGCTTCTATAATGTGGAGACAGCAAGAAGCAGGTTCTATCCAAGCTTGACCATCTCGCCAACAGCTACGTTTACAAATAGTGGCGGCGGGGCGGTGGTCAACCCAGGCAAGTGGTTGCTCTCTGCAGTGGCAAGCCTCACTCAGCCCATTTTCATGAAAGGACAGCTCACTGCAGGATTGAGAGTGGCTGAGGCGCAATATGAACAAGCTTACAACACTTGGCAAAATGCCGTGCTGAAAGCTGGTAGCGAGGTAAGTGATGCTCTCGTGTTGTACAATGCCTCAGAAGAGAAAATAAACCTTGAGGAAAAACAGGTGGAGACTCTGAAGAAGAACGTGGAGCACACCAAAATGCTGTTCAAGAGCTCAAGCAGTTCTTATCTCGAGGTCATCGCTGCACAGCAGTCGCTCCTCAATGCTCAAATTTCCATGGTTTCCGACCAGTTCCACAAGATGCAGGCCGTCGTAAATCTTTACAACGCTCTTGGTGGTGGTGGAAAGTAACTTTAAAAATTCAAGATTATGGCAAGTGATATAAGTCCAAGAGCAGAAATTGACCCCAGAGCGAAAATAGGGGACAACTGCAAGATTTTCCCTTTTGTCTATATAGAGGGTGATGTCGTCATTGGCGACAACTGCATCATTTTCCCTTTCACAAGCATTCTCAATGGAGCAAGGATAGGAAAGGCGAATAAAATTCACCAGGGTTCGGTGATTGCTGCCTTGCCACAGGATTTCGAGTTTTGTGGAGAGAAAAGCGAGTGCATCATTGGCGACAACAACATCATTCGTGAAAATGTGGTCATCAATAGGGCAACTCATACCGGACACAAGACGGTGATCGGCGACAACAACTTCCTCATGGAGGGTGTGCATGTCTCGCACGACACAGTGATAGGCGACAACTGCGTCTTCGGATATGGCAGCAAGGTGGCTGGTGATTGTGTCATCGAGGATGGAGTGATCTTCTCGACTGGCGTTATCGAGAATGCCGGCACAAGAGTGGGGCGTGGCTCCATGGTGAAGGCTGGAACAACATTCTCAAAGGATATTCCTCCATATATCATAGCTGGCGACAACCCCGTGTGCTATGATGGTGTCAATACCACCATCCTGACAATGGCTGGAGTGTCTGAGAAGGTGCAGAAGCATATCGCAAATGCTTATCGCCTTGTATTCCATGGGCAGACAAGTCTTTTCGATGCCATCAACCAGGTCAAGGAACAGGTGCCTGACAGCAGCGAAATACAGCACGTGATAAATTTCTTGAATGACACCCAAAGAGGTATCATCACCAAGATTTGATTCCTCTAATTGTTTCATGCAAAAAGGCTCCAAGAACATTCCTTGGAGCCTTTTTGTATGTTTATTCACTCGTTCGTTCGTTCATTCATTCATTCCTTCATTCATCAGTGTGATAAACTCCTGAAAAATAGATGTGGCTGCGTTGGTGTGGCTGTACGTCTACTGTGGCATAGCCACCTTTGTAAATGGTGATGTAGTAGAGGTATGTATCCTCATCGCTTGTCACATCCATTAATATGTTTTGTTCGCCCTTGCGGTTCTTGCTTTCGGAATACTTGCGTATTTTGCCAGTGAAGTTGAGACCTTTGCCGCCGCCATAGGGCACGTTGTAGGCTCTGCCAAAAAATGGCAGATAGGAAATGAGGGTGTCGCC
>CAMJLI010000078.1 GCA_946406585.1 uncultured Prevotellaceae bacterium
GCGAAGCGCACAAAACGGCTGAGGTTCTCGTGCATCACATAACGAGCCCAACTGGGCCACATGGCAGCCAGGCCAGCGCCATGAGTGACATCAAACATGCCACTCAGTTCATGCTCCAACTGGTGTGTCGCCCAGTCGTCGCTGATGCCGCAGCCGGTGAGTCCGTTGTGAGCCACGCTGCCTCCCCACATTATCTGCGCACGGTTGCGATAGTCTGTAGGATTCTTCAGCACTGCAAAGACACAGTCCTTCATCGTGCGCAACACCGCCTCTGCCAGTTCGGTGGTCAGCGTCATGTCGTCGTCCTTGGTGAAATAACGCTCCATGGTATGCATCATGATGTCGGTCACGCCGGCAGCCGTCTGGTATGGCGGCAGGGTGAAGGTGCGGCATGGGTTCATGATGGCAAATTTCGGGCGAGCCATGTCATTGGAATAGCCGAGCTTCAAGTCACCATCCTCGTTGGTGATGACACTGGCCTCGCTCATCTCGCTTCCGGCAGCCGGTATCGTGAGCACCGATGCCACTGGCAGCATGGCTGAGGGCTGTGCCTTTCCAAGATAGATGTCCCACACGTCGCCCTCGAAGCAAACGCCGTATGCGATGGCCTTGGCAGAGTCGATGACGCTACCGCCGCCAACAGCCAAGATGAAGTCGATGTTTTCACAACGGCACAACTCTATGCCCTCATACACTTTAGACAAACGTGGATTGGGCACTACGCCACCCAGAGTGACATACTCTATGCCATCTTCTCCGAGAAGGCCGCAAACCTTGTCGAGGAGTCCTGACTTTACGGCACTCGAACCACCGTAATGCACCAGGACTTTCTTGCCTCCATATTTTCTTATAAGAGAAGCAACTTGTTCTTCTGATTTCTCGCCGAACACCACTTCAGTCGGCGCATAATAATTGAAATCTTTCATATTGATTATGATTTTTGAATAAGTATTCTTGACTATCACATCCGACTATCTTCTCCTGTCGCTGTTGCCCCATTTCTTGTCATAGCGTCCTTCGGTGTCCACCTTGCCGCCGAACATGTTCAGGCGGTAGCGCACGTGCAGCATGGCGTATGAATTGATGCTGTTGTATTGCGTGTCGCTACGTCCTGTTGCCGACACCCACCTCTCGAAATTGCTCTGCTGCCCCAGGAGGTCATAGAAATTGAGGGCCACTATGAGGGTCTTGCTTTTGAGGAATGTCTTGGATATCTGCCCGTTCCATATCAGTTCGTTGGTATTCGACGACGGGTCGTTGTACCCCCTTCTGCTGTTCTCGTGCAGGTTGGTGCTCACCTCGAAGCCAGAAGGCAGTCGCAGCAGCACCTGTCCTCCATAGCTGAACTGCCATGTGTCGAGGTTGGCGTTGGGCTGCAGTTCGTTGCGCGTATGCTGGTAGTTGCACGAACCATCAAGGCTCACTTCCAACCAGTCGTTCCTGAAACTGCCATTGAGTCTTTCGGTGAGGTTGATGGAGCGGGTGGTGTTTTTCTCCGCATTGGCTTGATGTTGTGCCACATAGCTCACGTAGTTGTTGTATCTTGCCCTTGTGTTTGTTCCGATGTTCCAGTGGGCGGTGGAGTCGAGAGCAGTGTTGAAGGTGAAACCACCATCAGCATTCCAGTTGCCGTTTATGTTCTCTGGCCTTGACACGCTTCCACCTGTGGCGGCATTGTATTGCACGAGGTTAGAGATGCTGTTGCGCGTATGGCGGTAATTGGCATAGATTACGATAGAGCGCTTGTATCTCGAAATGTAATTGTTGTAATAAACATTCAGGGAGTTGGTGAACTGTGGTTTCAAGCCAGGATTTCCCTTGGTGATGTACAGAGGATTGGAGTCGTCGGTGATGTCGAGCAGCTGGGTGATGTCGGGTTGTCGCGTGTCTCCCCGGTAATGCAGCCAGATGTTGCTTTGGTCGCTGAACTTGTAATGGAAGTCGAGTGTTGGCGTGAAGTTGGTGACATTGCGCACGGTGTCAACATAATGTCCTCTGTAGTCTTGGATGAAATTGGACCGTTGCGGCTGCACGAGGAAGCCCACGTTGTAGTCATAGCGTTCTTCCCAGTGGCGCAGTGTGAGTCTCATGTTGTGCGTGTAGTTCTTGTATTCAGAGAACCTGCTAAGCGACTTGTCGATATAGGTGTCAAGGTTGTCGTTTACCGAACCGAGCCAAGAGTCCCAGTCGCGGTAGGCAGGAACCACCCCTGAGAATATGTTTATGGGGTCGTGACTGAAGTCGTATGTCTGCCTGTCGCTCTTGTTCTTGTTGTATCTCAACTCATAGTTGGCTTGCAGGTGTGCTCCTTTCCAGAGGGGTTCGCTGTAGTTGGCACTAAGCACGTAGCCACTGCTGTTGCTTGGCGTGGTGTTGTATCGTGCAGTGAAGTAAGTGGAGTCCTGTCCTGCCTGGTTTTTCACCTTGAACAGATGAACCTCGTTGTTGGACGTGTTTTTCTGCTGGTTGTCTCCCACATTGCCCTCTATTCGCAATGTGATGTTTCTTCCTTTTGGATTAAGCCTTCTGTACAACTGCAACGAGCCGGATGCGTTTTTGTTTTCTCCGTAGCTCAAGCCCGTATTTTGGTTGTGGTTTACCACATGTTGCCTGTCATTCATGATGTCGATGGCATTCAGCGAGAGAGGGTCGTTGACATACAGATAAGGGTCGTCGCTGAAAGTGGCTGATGACGACATGCTTCGCCCGTCGTTGGTGCCATAGCTGCCATTAGCCCTAAGCATGATGTTGGTCAGGGTGTCTGGTTTCCATTCCACCCTCAAGTTTCCGTTCCAGTTGTTGTTGCGTGTCAGGTTTTTGGATTTGCTGTTGGAGAAGGTGCGGGAGGTCTGGCTGTAGAAGTTCTCACTGGCATTGGAGTTCTCATTGTCCCCATTGCGGTGGTTCCATCTCAGGCTGGCATCCACCTTGAGTTTCTTGCGGTCGTCGAAGTTGAAGTTTGTCCCAAGCATTTTCGAGGTGTTCAGCCCGCGCCGGTTCCACCATCCTGCATTCTCCTCCTTGTTGTTGACGTTCCCCATCAGCACAAAGCGCACATTGTCGGTGAAGCTGCTCCCCATGCCTCTTGATGCATAGCGATGTTGTGTGCCTCCGGCAATGTCGAGATTGGTCATGTATCCACGGTTCATCCCTTTTTTTATGGTGAAGTCGAGCACAGTCTCCTTGTTTCCGTCCTCGATTCCCGTGATGCGTGCCTGGTCGCTCTGCTGGTCGTAGAACTTCACATTTTGTATGATGGAGATAGGCAGGTTTTTCAATGCCGTCTCTATGTCTCCGAGCATGAATTCCTTTCCGTCGAGCAATATCTTCTTCACCTCCTTGCCATTGATGGTGATGGTTCCGTCTTCTTCCACATTGGCTCCCGGCATCCTTTTTATCAGTTCCTCAATGGCAGAGCCTTCCGGTGTGCGATATGCATCAGGGTTGAAGACCAATGTGTCTTTCTTTACCACAACGGGAGCCGCCCTGCCGGTCACCACTGCTTCTTTCAGTGCGATGACATCGGGCGACAGTTTCAGCTCTCCCAAATCCTGGTTGCGGTCGTTGCGCAGAGTGACTTCCCTTTCCAAGGTCTGGTAGCCAACAGATGATATTCTCAACCTGTATGTGCCGTTTGATGGTGCTACCACTGAGAAGTTTCCGTGCTCATTGGAAATGGTTCCTCCAACGAAAGAGGTGTCATTGGCCCAAAACAACTGTATTGTGGCCAATTCCATAGGTTCTTTAGAATCAATGTCGGTCAGATGTCCGCTGATTGTCAGTTTGTCGTTTTCCTCTTGGGCATTGGCACAAAGCATGACAACAAAGAACATCATGATAGTACATGACAGTCTCATAAGGATGTTTTTTTCAAGACAACTCGAGTTTTGTAAAATCAATAGAGTTTTCAATTTTATGGGCATTATCAAGCAGGTGTTCAAAATAATTTGAACACCTGCCCATTGGATGAAAAAAAGGTGGCAAAGTAAAATCCTCAACCCGAATATTATGATATATTAACATGTTTTGTCAATCCTTGTAATATTATTTATCAATTAGCAACAGCACGAATACTATTACCACATTCTCGACTATCATAACTAACTCTTACATGTTGATTTTGACCATTATCTCTATAACTAATATCCAAATTTTTTGATAAGTAATTGAAATATGTTATATCATGACTACTTGACCAATACTTACCTGAAAAGCCACCTGTGGGTCTCCAGTCTTTCATGTATACTCCTGCCAAAGGCAAAAAAAGTTTATTGCCACTAGGCCCAATGAAAACTAATCCGTTAACATTATTATAAGTCGTAAACTCCTTTGAGCATTCCCTTATAAGTTCTTCAAATTGATCTGCAGAAGGAAGATACCATGGACTACCCCAATTCACATAGGCGGCATCATATTGAGTTCCACCAATACTATAAATTCTAACACATGAAGTAGCATTTCCATTACAGAGGGTATAAGTGCTCCAATCATAATAGTCTTTCTCCTCTGTCTCGCCCCAGGCATAATATCCACCGTATGCTTCAGGCTTGTCGGCTCCCACGTTGCAGCAGGCCCACTTCGTGCCGGAGGGCAGGCCAAGGTCAATCATGTGCGGGTGGTTGCCGTCGGGGCAGGTAAGAGAACCCTGCGATTCGGGGTCTCCCTCCAAAATAAGCTTGATGATCGACACGGCATCGGAAACGGAGATCCTGCCGTCCTTGTTCACGTCGGCATTGGCAAGGATGAAGTTGTCACCGGCTTGCTCCAAGAGATAGTCCACCAGCAGGGTGACATCGGAAATGCTGATTTCACCGTCACCATTCACGTCACCGAGACCATTATTAAATTCTATTATTTCCTTGAAATTTTTCCAATTATTTGCTGTTTGGTATGCCGATTTCGAGCCTCTTGGAACATAAAGCGTGGCATTCTTACTGTTGGAAAAATCGTACAAGCCAATAGACACAGGAACGGGATTATTTACTGTCACGGATGTCAATCTAGAACAGTCATAGAAAGCCCAATCTCCTATACTTGTCACGCTGTTTCCGAGGATGGCAGATGTCAAGTTGGAGCATCCTCTGAATGCATATCCATTGATGCTTATAACGCTGTTGGGGATGTTAATAGAAGTCAGGCCTGAACAGCCATTGAAAGCATGATATCCTATGCTCGTCACACTATTAGGTATGACAATAGAAGTCAAATCTTTGAAATCAGAAAAAGCATACATTCCAATGCTCGCAACTGTGTTGGGTATGAACGTATTCTTGCATCCAGTAATTAGTTTGTTGGAAGATGTTTCAATGATAGCATTACAATTATCTCGTGAATCATAATAATTATTTGTGGCTTCTATCGTAATTGAAGTCAATTCGTTACAATCATGAAAAGGATTATTTCCAATGCTCGTCACGCTATTTGATATATTGACGGTTGTGAGACCAATACATCTGTAAAAGGCATAATCAACTATGCTATTAACACCTTCTCCGATGATGATTTTTTTTATAGAATTCAGTTTCTGAAACCACACACCTATATCTTTGCAATGAAATTCAATGTTTGCTAAGTTATTGCAGCCATCAAAAGCTTTTTCTCCGATACTCGTCACACCTTTGCCTATTGAGACAGAAGTAAGGCTTGTGCAACCATGGAAAGCGTAGCTCCCTATGCTTACCACGCTGTTTCCGATAGTTATAGAGGTCAAGCCTGTACAACTGTAGAAAGCAGAGTTCCCTATGCTTGTGACATTGCCGGGTATATCGATGGATGTCAAGCCGATGCAGCCATTGAAGGCATACTGCCCGATGGTTGCGATGCTATTGGGGACAATAGTATTCTTACAACCTACAACAAGTTTATTTGAAGATGTTTCTATTATTGCATTACAATTATCACGTGAATCATAAATGGTATTAGCAACATCTACCTTCATCGATTCCATTTTTGTGCAACCACTGAAAGCCGAGCTACTTATGCTTGTCACATTACCAGGAATGACAATGGAAGTCAAACTTTTACAATCCTCGAAAGCCCCACTTCCTATACTAGTCACACCATTACCGATAGTGATAAATGACAGACTGGTGCAACCTCTGAAAGCATTGCTACCTATGCTCGTCACGTTGTCAGGAATGACAATAGAAGTCAAACTTGTACAATTATCGAAAACAGAACTTCCTATGCTTGTCACACTGACTGGGATGGTGATGGAGGTCAGGCCGGAGCAGCCATCGAAAGCACTCCACCCTATTATTGTAACGCTGACTGGGATGGTGATGGATGTCATACTGGTGCAGCCTCGAAAAGCTCTAGAACCAATTTTAGTCACACTATTTGGGATATCAATAGAGATCAGATTAGTACAATTTTCAAAAGCCATATCACCTATGGTAGTCACACTATTAGGGATAATAGTATTCTTACATCCAACAACAAGTGTATTAGATTCTGTTTCTATTATTGCATTGCTATTGTCTCTTGAGTCAAATTTTGGATTTGTTGTATCTACATTAATAACTGATAAGTTTGTGCAGCCATAGAAAGCTCCCATTACAATGCTTTTGACGCTGTTGGGAATGTCAATGGATGTCAAATTGATACATGCTAAAAAGGCTTGTTGTCCTATGCTTGTCACATTATAAGAATAACCACTATACGTTACTTTAGATGGAATGGACACATAACCTGAATAACTATTATAACCGTTTGAAGTCACTTCCGCAGTCTTCGCCGAACTGTCCAGATTGTAATAAATCCCATTGATTAGTGTCTGTGCATGAGCCATGAAAGCCATAAGCAGCAGGGTAAGGGTAAAAAGTAGTTTTTTCATTGTGATATTGTTTTTTGATTATTGTTGTTTTTCTTGTCTACACATGATATGATTGTAAGGCTCTAAAGGTAACCCTAATTTATTGCAAAATTATGGAAAAAGAAGAAAATAAGTCATTTCATAGTCATTTTTGTGAATGATTTCCTATCCGGATTCGCTGTAACAGGCTCGGCGGACTTTGGTCATATTTGTCGTTTTTGGGTGTTTATTTTGGGATGGTAATGAATATTTGGCTTTGGAAACTGGAAAAATAGCATAAAAATTTGGCGATGTAACTAATTATAGTTACTTTTGTACGATGAACAAAAGAGAAAAGTTAATCAAGCGATTTAGGACATTGCCTAGAGACTTCACATTTGAAGAGGTGGTAGCTCTGTTTCAGGGGTGCGGTTTCACGCTCGAAAACAAAGGGTCCACTTCTGGGTCTCGCGTAAGGTTTTACAATGCAACTGACCAAAACGCCTATATCATGCACAAGCCACATCCGAACAACATCGTAAAAGGGTACGTGATGCGTGACTTGTTGAATTATCTGATAAGGAACAACTATATAGATTAAGAACACATAATATGGGATACTTGAAATACAAAGGATATACAGGAAGCGTGGAGTATAGCGAGGAAGACAAGTGCTTGTTTGGCAAGGTACAGGGGATGTCCAAAGACTGCATCACATACGAGGGTGCCACAGTCGATGAACTTACCGCAGACTTTGAAGGTGCAGTTGATGACTATCTGAAACTATGTGCCGAGAAGGGTGTTGAGCCGAGGAAGCCTTATTCTGGCGTTCTCAATGTTCGCTTGACCCCAGAGATTCATAGTGGTGTAGCCATGGCAGCCAGCAAGGCTGGCATTACCATCAATGCGTTCATCAGGAATGCTGTTGCAAAGGCATTGGGCATGACATTTTGAATCATGGATCGTAAGGACTGAATCACGGATCGTGGGGACGGTTCTCGTAATCCAGCCCAATGCTCAATCCTTGTAGAAAGTGACCCAATTGGTCCGATATTTATAGGCGGGAGACAATTTGCTTGCGGGGAATAGTTCTTTCACCTTGCCATTCTTGTCTCTATACCATGCATAGTTCCAGCCACTTCCCATGTCAAGGTAGAGGGCATTTTTCACTTTTAGGTCCACCATGCTTTTCACGAAGGACTCGTAAGTCATCGCTTTCTTGGCTTCTATTATGCATATCTTTCCGTCTTTCTCGCACAGCGCCCTGTAAATGGTCTTTTTCAGTCTCATCTTGCTGGATATGGGACGCGCTGCTCCATCCTTTATCACCATCAGCTGGCAGAACCCCATGTTCCACCCGTTGGCAGAGGTGGGGAAATCCGCTTTCATCATGAATTTCCATTTTCCATTGCCCCACACAAAGCCGCCGGTGTTGGCCCTGCAACGATAACCCTTTTTCATTTCACCATTGCAGATGTGGTTGTCGGCTATGTTCATGTGTTTGAATTCATTAAGCAGTTCACCAGTGAAGGCTGCCTCGCAACAGAATTCCACATTCTTTTGTGAAGCATCTGGCATTTTCCCACAAACCAAGTCCATGCGTGAAAACTCCGGATAATAGACATTTAGCACAGAGGTTGGTTCCTCTGTCACAGGATATGCCATTGTTGTAAAACCCAAAAGGGCAAGCAGACAAAACAATAATTTTTTCATGATCATAAGTTGGATTTCCATATTAGTGATACACCCATTAGCCGGTGCACCGTCATTCATGTAGGTGTGCTATGGTTTCACACAACAAGTCTGCAAAAATAACAAGTAAATATTGAAAAACATGAAAAAATGGTGGAAATACATGGTATTGTTGATTTTTTCTTTGATTTGTTGTCAATTATCACTAAATTTGCTTGCACAAAATGAAATAGGCACCATAGAGATGCCAAACTACTTAAAGAAGAAAACCATAACAACACATCAAATCATGAAGAAGCTTTACACTTGTATC
>CAMJLI010000079.1 GCA_946406585.1 uncultured Prevotellaceae bacterium
TTCAACTCATTGTTGGCAATGACGGTATTGGAATTGTCGTAGTGTTCGTCATCCTTCAGTTCCGAGCAGGAAGCCACTGAGAACATAGCCAGCAGCATGACGAAAGATTTGATTATGGTCTTCATTTGTCTCGTTCTTGGGGTTATTCAATGGGGATGAACTTAATGTAGTCGAACTGCAAGCTGAAGTTGCTGTTGGTGCTTGCCGATGGGTCGAGCACCACGAAGCTGAACTTGTGGGCAGCCGTTTCAGGGAATTCCACTTCCTCATATATCGTACTGGTGTAGACACCAGGCAGCGGACTTGGCACCTTGGTGTAGGGTGCGGTGAATATGGTGTAGTCCTCGTTGTCGTCGAACGACATCTTGAGCATTCCTCCATTGCCATCAGAAAGTTGCCTCATGAAGTTGTTGCCAGTCATGTAGACGATGGTAAGCTCCACCCTGTACTTTCCTCTCACGATGGTGGGCGTCCTCATGCTCACCTTGCCCATATAGCCCAGGTTGAACACTATCCTGTCGTGGTTGTTGGCATCCTTGAGGTTGTTTCGGCAAGTCACATAGTCGATGTCGCTATAGCTGCGGTTCTTCGACCCTGCCTCACCCATCTCATACTCGAAACAAGGAGCCGTAGCCACCCTGAACCGCTGCTCGGAAGCAGTGGGTTCTGCGGGCTGGTAGAACTCGGCATCCACGAGGTTCTTGATTTCGGTGTAGTCGGCAAAGTCCCAGAGCACCGTTGTCTGCTCTGGCTCCCATACGGGCATCCAGCCATCCAGCTCGTGTATGTATCCATTCTTGCACAGCACGTTGGATGCCGCCGGCACGAACCTCGCCTTCACTCCCATGGCGTTGATCACATACCTGTCGGCCTCGTTGGCAGCCAGGCTGTCGTATGTCACGGTGAACACCTGGTTGGTGGCAGAGGAGCTCCAGATGCGTGTGGCATCCGACCCCACCATGGCACCCAGTTCGCCGGTGGTGTATTGGTTTGCCAGGATGTGATACCCCACATATTTGCGAAGCAGCGAATCCTCGCTCAGTCCGTCGTTGTCTTCACTTTTCAGTTTTGCCTTCAACTGGTCGAAAGAGCCTATGCCGTCCTTGGCAAAAGTGGCGTCGGAGACATTGAGCAGCGTATAGTAATAATGCGTCACCACCTTCTGGCGGTCGGCATTGATGGTGGTGTCCATCACCACGCTGAGCTTGTCGGCCCAGCCGGTGGCACGCAGAGCCTCGCCCATGATGTTGGAAGCGCCCTGCCCCACCCTGTCGTAGACAGTTTCCACAAGAGGCGTCATGGCAGTGTGCAACACGTAAACGATGCCATTGCTGGCACTGACCTGCTCGGTGGAAGCCATGCCCTCGCCATTCAATATGGCAGCACCGGCATGAAGGGTGTCGATGACGACGCTGATGACATCACCATTGAGGTTCTGCACCTGCTTTTTCTGCACGAAAGCATCATGCTGTATGGAGTCCTTCAGGGTGTGGTAGAGCACGAACTGCCTGGCATACTCTTTGGAAAGCTGTTCCAGGCTGTCCACGCCACGGCGTTTATAAAACTCCTTCAACGCATTGTCATCAGGCACGAAAGCGGTGAAGCTGACGCCCGCCGACGACTGGTTGAGAGCGTTGTACATGTTGGAGTAACGCAGGAGTTTGACATATTCAGCAAAACCCTCGCTTTGTTCTTGTTCGAGCATCGAGGAGATGGGGCTGAGCAACGAGGTGACAAAAGTCTGGTCTTCAGCCGGGTCATTGTCTATGTCGAACACATCCTTGTCGCATGAGGCAAGCATCAATGCTGCCGCCATCACGGGCAATAGGCTATTATGAAAATGCTTTACAAAATTCATTCTTGTCCTCCTTTCCTTACTTGGATGATGAATAATATGGGTTCTGCTCCAGCAGTTTGTTGTGCTCTATGTCGGCTTGCGGCAGCGGCATGTACCATGCGTTTTCGTCTTGCAGCACCGACTGGATCCACTGCAGGTTGGTGGTCTGGTTGCCCTCCATGACCTTGCTGATGAACTGTTTCTTGTATTTCCCATTGGCGATGCGTCCCAGCCACAGCAAGTCGTACCAGCGCTTGCCCTCAGCCATGAACTCCATCTCCTTCTGGTCGAGAATCTCCTCGATGAGCGTGAGTTCGTCGAGTTGCGAGATTTGTGCCGCAGCATCCGCCGACTGCAGGTCGATGTCCTTGAAGTTGCCGAGACCGGCACGGTTGCGCACCTTGTTTATCAACGACACCGCCTCAGCCCAGGAGCCGGAGCCTTTCATCGTGAGGGCCAACGCCTTGTTCAGCATCACCTCCGCCACACGATAAATTATGAAATTGGCATCTTGGTGGGCACGGGCGCCACCGGTGATGTCGGGCACGTCGGTGCCATAATACTTCCAGATATAGTATTGGCTTGACGAAGCCCATCCTATCACCTGTCCATTGTCAGGCACGTAGGTGGCCATGAGCATGCGCCCCATCCTGCCATCCTCGGTCAGTCCCCTGTCCTTGAGGGCCTGTGTCTCTTCCTTCATCTTTTCCGTTGCCCTCATGGTGGGTCTCAGAGGTGAGGTGGCATTCAAAGTGAACAGGCTGTTGAAATTGTTGGTTTGCGTCTGCGAGTAGTCCCAGTTGAGTTCGAAGATGGACTCGTTGCTGTTGCCCGGATAGAACATGGTGTACCAATCGTTGGTGTTGGTCATGAAAACGGGTCGGAAGGCATCGTTGGCATTGAGGATCATGTTGCAATACTCTATGCACTGGTCGTAGTCCTCGCTCCAGAGGCATGCGTCTGCCATGAGCGCATACAACGCCCATTTGGTGGCCCTTCCCTTGGTGGCCCATTCTTCCTCGTATGTTCCCTTGGCAGCCCCGGTAGCCAGAGCCGTCTTCACGTCTTCCTTCACCTGTGCGATGATGGCAGACTCGGGGGACTTTGCCATGTCGAAGCTCGCCTTGTCGTTGACATAGGCTTGCAGGCCCAGTGGCACCTCCTTGAAGTTCTTTGCCAGCAACAGATAGCAGAAAGCCCTTTGGAAATACGCCTCTGCAAGGTGTGAATTGCGGATGGCGTCATAATAGGTGTCGTCGTTCACCCCCGGAGCATACAAGATGACGGAGTTGGCCATGCCGATGACCTTGTAGACATTCGACCAGTCGCAGAGCGAATGGCTGGAAGTCATGTTGAAGTCCTGCAACTTGGCATCGCCGGTGTTGATGGTGTAGATTGACCCGCCACGCAGCTCACCCCATTTGATGAAGGTGGGCACGCACTGGCGCATATAGTAGTATCCTGAGGCAATGACAGCCTCCACATCCTCCTTCGACTTCCAATAGTCGTCGGTCACTTGCTCGTTGTTGGGCAGCACGTCGAGCCAGTCGTTGCACGACGTGGTGGAAAGCGTGGCTGCCATGACGAGAATATATAATAATGTTTTCTTCATTGTCTTCGGGATTAAAAGTCAATATTCAAACCGACAGCGAAACGTCTTGACACCGGTGTGGTGGCGTTGTCTCTCACCAGGCTGGTGGCAGACGGCATGGAAACCTCCGGGTCCTGTCCCTTGTACTTGGTCCAGGTGAAGAGGTCGTAGCCAGTGGCGAAGACGTTGAGTTTTGATATTCCCCATTTCTTAAGCCATTTCTTTGGGAAATTGTAGCTTAGCGAGAGTGTCTTCAGGCGGAGGAACGAAGCATCCTCCACGAATCTGTCGCTACCCAGGTAGTTGTAACCCATTCCATAGAGGGCACGCGGGATGTCGGTCTGGTCGCCCTCGGCACGCCAGCGGTGCAGCACGGCGGTGCTTTGGTTGTTCTTGCCATACATGTTCTCAAGCGAGATGCGCGCTCCATTGATGACCTTCTGTCCGTAGCGTCCATAGAAGAATGTGGTGAGCGTGAGGTCTTTCCATCTGATCTGGAATCCACCGCCGCCGAAGAACTTGGGGTTGGCATTTCCGAGATACACGATGTCGTTCTCGTTTATCACGCCGTCGTGGTTCACGTCCTCATACTTGGCATCGCCAGGATACGTCTGCACCGTCCCGTTCCTCATCGTGATGACATTTCCTTGCCAGTCGTACATCACCTGGCCCTGTGCGTCGCGTGCGTAAGTCTCCTCGGTGTTTTGATACACCCCGAGGTACTTGTATCCATAGAACGAACCTACCGGTGCATTCTCCACTATGCGCAAGGCATAGTTGCCGTTGCCAAAGGAGTAGTTGTCCATCACCCATGTGCTGGGCAGTTCCTTCACCTTGTTGATGTTCCGGCTTATGTTGGCATTGGCAGAAATGGTCCAGTCCTTGTTTCTGAAGATCTGGTACTCGAACCTGATTTCCACACCCTTGTTGCTCATCTTTCCGGAGTTGATGTACTTCACCGAGCCATAGCCAGTGGTGGTAGGCAACTTGGTGTCCTTGAGCAGCATGTCGTCGGTGAGCTTGTCGTAATAGTCGAAGGTGAAAGTGAGTTTGTTGAACAGCCTCAAGTCGATACCGAAGTCCATTTCCCTCGTGCTTTCCCACTTCAGGTTGTCGAGCTGCATCCTGTCGGGAGTGATGGCAGCCATGTTCATGTATTGTCCGAGGCTCTTGTAAGCGCCGAGGTATATGGAAGCTCCACTTGGCGATGTGCCCGACCATCCATATCCGAAACGTATCTTGCCCTCGTTGAACCATTTCTTGAAGCTGTCGCTCCAGAAATGCTCCTGCTCGATGTTCCATGACGCACCGAAGGCAGGGAACGTGCCCCATCTCTTTTCCTTACCCATTGTGGAATTGCCCTCATGGTTGATGGTACCGCGAATGACATAACGGTTGTCGAAGGAATAGACAGCCTGTCCGATGAGCGACACCGAGCGGCGCTCGGAATTACCCGAGCCCGAGGAAGCCACCACGCTGCCCACGATGGGGTCGCTGAGGTTGGCGGAAGCATTGCCATAAGTGCTGCTGGTGTAGCTGAAGCTCTCGCTGTCCGACGTCTTGATGAGTCCGGTGGCAATGATCTTGTGCTTTTCGGCAAATGTGCTGTTGTAGATGAGTTTGTTCTCCGTCTGCAAGGAGAAGGCGTCGGTGGATGCGTCCACGCTTCGGTTGGCATAACTGCTTGTCCACAGCACGCCGGTGGCCACCTGTGGCAGGAACTGCTTGTTCTTGGTGGTACGCATGTTGAGCGACACCCATCCCTGGTATTGCAGGTTGAACGGGAAGTCATATTGCAGAGTGATGGTCATCTTCTCATCGCGCTGCGTGGTCTTGTTGTATCCCTCCTTGACCATTGCCACAGGGTTGTAGTTGCTGTCGTACGACCCCTGGAAATCCTCATCCCGGGAGAAATAGACATCTGTGGGCAGTTTGGTCTGGTCGTCGATCCAATACGGACTCAAGTTGGGCATTTTCTTCTGTGCCATGGAGCGCACACTGCTGAGCGCGTTGGCATCCTTGTTGGTGTTGGAGAACGAGAAGTCGGTGCGCACGCGCAGGCGGTCGCTGAAGTTATAGGTGATCTTCATGCCTGTGGAGAGGCGCTGCACTCCTGTTCCCACTGTAGTACCCTGCTCGTCGTAATAGCCGAGATTGAACTTGTAGACAGCCTTCTCTCCACCACCGGTCATCGAGAAGTTGTTGTCGGTGATGATGGCATCCTGCTTCACTGCATCCAGCCAGTCGGTGTCCACATTATATTCATCGTAGTATCTGTAGGTTGGGTCGTAGTTGATTTCAGGGTTGTTGAAGAGCATGTTCATTTCGCTGCTTGCGTTTCCGATGCCCTTGGCATTGGCAGCATTCCAGATGGCATCCTGCATGAGCGACACATATTGCGCCCCATTGAGAAGCGGGATGCTCTCCGGCTCACGCTTTGCAGTGAACTTGGAAGAGAATGAGAACTTTGTCTTGCCCATGGAGCCTCGCTTGGTGTTGATGAGCAGCACGCCATTGGCGCCCTTCGTTCCATAGATGGCAGTGGCGGAAGCGTCCTTGAGCACCTCGATGCTCTCGATGTTTGCCGGTGCTATGTTGAGCAGTGCTCCGAAGTCTTCCTCATTGGCTGTGGAGAAGTTGAAGTCATCGGTGATGTCAACATCCTGTGGCACGCCGTCGATGATGATGAGCGGTTCGTTGGATGCGCTGAGCGAGCTGGTACCACGAATGCGTATGCTGCTTCGTGCGCCGGGGTCGCCGCCGAGGTTGATGTCGAGACCAGCCACCTGGCCTTGCAGTGCCTCCTCGACAGAAGTGACAGGCGAGCTCTCAACGATAGATGCCAAGTCCACCTTTTGCACTGCCGACGTCTGTTCCAGTCGGGAGATGCCCATGCCGTCGCGTCCACCCCTGTTGCCGGTGACGGTGACTTCCTGCAGCACGGCCTCGCTTTCCATTTCGAAATTGATTTCAGTCTGTCCCGTATAGTTCACCGTGACGGCTTTCATTCCGATATAGGTGGCCCTGACCTTCAGGTTTTTCGCATCCGAGGGCACCTGGATCATGTAATTGCCGTCGATGTCGGTCACGGCGCCCTTGATGTATCTGTTCTGGTTGTTCACGAGCACCACGTTGGCACCAATGATGGGGTCTTGGGTGCCATTGTCGAGTTTTTCAGTCACCTTTCCCGTGAGGACATGTTCCTGTGCCATCATGCCCGCTGCTGAGAGCAGCATGATGAAGATGATGTATATTTGCTTCTTCATGGCGTTCATATTATTGTAGTATATCGTCGATGAATTGCAAGCATCCGTCGGCGAAGGCAAATGGCAGGCAATAATACTTTTGGCTCACTCCCACTTGTGTGCCGTCGCTGAATCCAGCAAACAGCCTTCCGTTGTTCTCGCTGATTACCATCTCGTGAGTTCCCATGGTGTGGAACGTGCCATTGCATGTGGAGCCAGGATAAGGATAGCTGGCAATGGTGTTCATCAATGATGAGACGAAATAGTTGCGCAAGTAATTGGCCAAGAGGGTCTTGTTTGTTGCCGACAATGTTCCGCTGATGGTATAGTCGTCGGCAATGCTGAGAGAGGAACACCCGGGGATGTTGGCGATATTGGTCTTGATGGCATCATTTGTAGGAACAAAAACGATGTATCGTGTGCCTTCGCTAACTATGGAAGGCATCGTCCCACCAGCCACCAGACCGGCTTTTTGCAGCAGTTGTGCAAAGAGGTAGTATTCGTAGTTCTTGTCGTTGCCCACGGCGAGGCGGTGTGTCAGTCCGTCGCCTGTGGCCTCGGAGAAGAGCATGGAATAGTCGTATGCGTAGGCCCTGCCATTGCTCCAAGGCTGCCCGTTGTTGGTGATTTCATGGAAGCTCACAAACGGGTCGTCCTGGTAGGTGGGGCTGAGCTGTTCGTTGAACAATGCGCTTGTGGTGATTTTCCCATCGTGCAGGAACCAGTAGTTGAATGCCGTGTTTGTCTCCACCACTTGTATGCCGGATGTCTTGAGTTCGGACACATTGGCGGCAGTATGCATGTTGACAATGCTCTGTGCCTGTCCGCTTCCCATGTTTGCGAAATTGCCGTCCACATCGCTATACACCTCGAGGTTCTTGCCTTGTGTGGTGACGTTGAGGCGCATTTGCGGTTCGTTCTGGTTGAACTGCAAGTTGCTTGGTATGAGGGTGACAAATTGCGACTTGTCGGAAGCGAGGGAGAGCACCACATTGCTCTTGTCGAGTGCATAGAGGAAGCACTGGTATGTGGTGTCGGCGAATGCCGGGCCTACCACAGAAGAGAAAATGGCAGGCGCCTCCATGTCGTCCATGCCATAGATGATGCCATTCTCGCAGAACAGCCTGTCATCCACAGCATCGGTGTTGATGTTCACCGGCGTGCCGAAATATGTCTTCACCTGCCCCTTCTTGATTTCTTCGGGGAACACGGGGTCGTTGTCATCGGCAAACGACTGCATGACGAAATACTGCTTGATTAGCGGGTCGAGGTCGTCGAGAGCCTTGTACCCATTCTCCGGTTTCCAGAATTTGTCGAAGAAGATGCCGATGGCCTTGTCGGAAGGTGCAAGAATGGTGTAAGTGCCTCTTTCCAGAGTGGCGACCTGCCTGAAATTGGTTGTGGGCCATTCACAGGCGATGTTCGGCAGCGGGTCGTGGTTGAGGATATACACCCTCTTTCCCACCTGGGTGCTTGTCTCCTGGTCTGCCTCAGCCAGAGTGGCATAGGAGTCGTAGATGGAAAGGAACTGCGTGTACTTGCTGTTGTTTTTCAACGTGTTGTAGATGGTCTCCAAAGGCTTGACCACCTGGTTGACATGATAGAGATAGCCATTGTCTGTAACAGTTGCCACCTGACCTATCACGCTGGCATTTGACACATTGAACGCATTTCCTCCGACCCACTGGCTGCCAGGATAGAAATATTCGTAATTGGCCTTGGCATCGATGCCTTTGGATTCGAACATCTTGCTGCTGAAGACAGGCAGATAGCGCTCATAATGATAGACGGTGACGGTGGTGTCCACGCCATTGAGCTTTCCTCTCACATTCTCCTCCATGGCATCGGCACTGCGTGTGCGGTGCTTGTAATACAGACCGGCGTCCACCTCTTTTTGTTCCTCGGTGGCTCCATCACCTTCATT
>CAMJLI010000080.1 GCA_946406585.1 uncultured Prevotellaceae bacterium
TACTGTCCAGTCCAAGGATTGTCATCATTTCTTCATCGTTTTTTTCATTCACATAGATGTCAATGAGTGTATCGTGCATCTTTCCATTTGGAAGCACCTCATTGATGATGTCAAGACGCTCGCTTGGGCTATATTGATTGAGCATGAGGCGAGTGTTTGCCCCAGTAGGTTCCCGCTCCACTTTGATAATTCCTTGTTCTTCCAGGTAGTTGGTGATTGTATGGAATGTAACTGTAAACAGCCAGGTCCAGAACGAATGTTTCTTGGAGAAGGTAGACAACACATGCCAAGTTCCAGAATCCCAAAGCTTCTCATACATGATAAGGCCAAAGTCTGTTGCCGAGAAAGTGTAATTGTAACTTTTTTTCATACACTCAATGACATAATTCCTGATAGGAGCTATGTTGTATGTCTTTGTGTCTCCTTCCTTGGGGAAGAAGAATTTGTAGCAAAATTGCTCGTTCGTCTTCAGGTTGTCGATGATGTGGTCAGCAACATCGGCTTTCGATTTAGGTGATTTTTTTGGATTAGACATAATTATAATTTTTGCTTGATTGAGTTAGTTTGCTGTTGATGATGATTTAATTGAATCAAAAAACCGAACCTTACTATATGTATGGTCCGGAACTTCAAAACTTCTTTCTATTTGTTTCCTTCATTCTACGAGAAAGTTGTTGGCCATTCTCTTTTCTGAAGGTTTTGAAGTTCCTGGAAAACTACTGTTACTGCATTTTTATTGCTATTGAACAGTACTGATTTTATTGCCATCAATTCGAAGGTTGGACAAATTAAAACCGCATCCATTGAAATCCTCTTTTTGATATCAATGGAGAAATTGATAATTGCTCTGATTGAACGAATCACTTTACACATAATCTACCCTTTTTTAAGTTTTATACATTTCCGCTATTCCATACTACATCTCTAATCTCACACGTCAACCACACACTCTATTTTCTGCATATTCTCAACTATCGCCAGTCGAAAACTTTAAATAAGAAGTTTTATGATGTGTTTAATTTTCGCAATGCAAATTTAAGAATTCACATGCACATATCATAATAGATGACGGATATTTAATCATTATTAACAAATTCCTGTTGCTTGATCATGCTTTCTTGAAATGGCAAGTGCCACATTGTATGCCGTAGTCCAAGCAGCCTGGAAGTTAAAACCACCAGTTACGCCATCTATGTCGAGAACTTCACCTGCAAAATACAAATTAGGGCGAACCTTGCTTTCAAGTGTGTTTTGGTCGATTTCCTTTAATGAAATCCCGCCACAAGTGACAAACTCATCTTTAAAGGGAGCCCTGCCGTTTATGGGTAGGACATCGTTCACCAAGGTGCTTGTCAATTTATTGGAATGCCTCTTGCCTAATTCACACCATTTTACGAAAGACATTTCGCCCAGACTCTTTGTTGTCAAATAATCCCACAATCTTTGAGAAAGGCCAAACATTGTATAGCCTCTAACAATCTTGTTTGGATGAGACAAGGTCGTTTCCATTATAGCTTGCCTGACCTCCGATTCAAGTTTGCCAGTCCAATTCACGCATAAAGACGACTTGTAATTGGCATCATGCAAAAATCTTGCAGCATGACTCGACAGCCGCAATACAGCTGGGCCACTTACACCCCAATGTGTTATCAACAAAGAATCTTGTTCTCTATATTTTGTCCCCTCTAGATGAACTATGGCATTTTCACATACTATCCCCATCAAATTGTTTAGTCTGGGGTCGGCAATGCTCAAAGAGAACAATGATGGCACCGGCAATTCTATTGTATGTCCAAGGTCTTTTAGCCAATGGTACGGCTCGATTCTGGGAGTGCCACCTATCGCGACAACAATATTGTCATAGTCGTCAAGCAAATCCAAACTGTTTATTCCTTTCCCAATCTCAAGTTTGATGTTTAGACGGTGTATTTCATGCATAAACATGTTTATAATGGCATGTGAGTCTTGTGCTTCAGGAAAGACGCAATGGTCGGGTTGAGTCGTAAGTTTCACCCCATGTCTTTCAAACCAGTTATAAGCATCTTGATGATTGAAGCCATGAAATAGCCTCTTCATCAGCCTATGACCCCTTGGGTAAACACTCCTCAAGTCTTTGATGCCTTCGAACGAATTTGTGCAGTTGCATCTCCCACCCCCGGAAACCTCAACTTTTGCAAGAGGGTGTCTGCCACGTTCGAAAATAGTAACATCCATGTTGGGACAAAATTCCTTCAAGTTTATGGCTAAAAAGAAACCTGCTGCTCCCCCACCAATTATGGCAGTCCTTGGATTGTTGTTTTTACTCATAATATAAATTGTGAATATGTTAATGCAAAAATAAAGGAAAAAAACGACATATCATCAGAAAGGTATGAAAAACACGGTTTTCTCAGGGCAAATCTTTCATTTCAATGATGGTAGTTTTTCCAATTGATGTCAAAAACAAGCCAAAAACAAGTGTGAAATAAACTTTTATTAATTAAAACATGGTTGTTTCAGAAAAAATTGTTAAGTTTGCAGTCTATAGGGTTTCATGTATAAAGCCATGTCAACATATATAACACGATTGCTTGTCTTGATGGCATTTCCTTTATTCGTATTAGCATGCAGTAAAGGGGAGGGCAAGGCTGGCCAGACCAAGGAGTCGACACCTTCTGTTGCCGACAGTGTTGAAATACGCACGGAAAAAATGCAGAAACTGGCTTCTACTATCCGCAAATGTTCTCGCTTGTACGCAACAGAATACCATATACACAAAATCATAACACACGATGATGAACTGAAGTTGAAAGGTAGTGTGTTGGGATTCGACTATGACTTGAAATTGCCTGTAGGCAGCCGCAGCATAGCTATTCCTATGGATGCCGTAGTGAAATGTTTTGTAGATTTGGGACAATTCGGTACAGAGCAAGTGGACTACAATGACAACAAACTGACAATCACATTGCCCGATCCACAGATTGAACTGACAAGTACCCGTATCAATCACGATGAAGTACAAAGCTATGTCGCCCTACTTCGAAGTGACTTCACCGACAAGGAATTGTCTGGATTTGAGAAAGAAGGCAGAAAGTTGATTCTGCAATCTTTGCCAAAAACGCAGTTGGTGGAGCGTACCCGAACCAATCTAACAAAAATTCTCACACCAATGCTTGAGCGTTTGGACATGCAAGTGGATGCCATAACCATCACATTCAGGAAAGACCTCACTCCTGACCATCTGAAAGTAATCACAAATTGACCTCAACATGAAAGACAATACTCCACTCAAAGAGCATCAGCTCGCCCGTATACTTCTCAGCGTTGCCACCCTGGTAACCTTGGTCAGCATGTTCGTATTTGCAGTCTTTGAAGGCACAAAGAACGAAATCACCGTCAAGCCAAGTGACGAGGAAGTGGAAGCCGACACGATAAACCTGGCAACAGTGAGGGATATTGGACAATGGGAGTTCTTAACCGTAAACGACGAGGAACTTGTAGACACCACAGCCAGTCGCCTGCTGGGAAAAGACAAGCAATTGACCCGCATCTATTATGGTACACTTCACTTTGGTTTGGATCTTTCCAAGATGAGCAATGATGCTGTGAGGATGGTTGGAGACACGGTGGATGTCACGCTGCCCTCCATAATACTTTTGGACGAGAATTTCATTGATGAAGCTCGAACAAAATCCTTTTATGAAGAGGGCACTTGGGACCAAGCAACACGCGAAAGACTATATCAGAAAGCAAAAAAACAGATGTTGAAACGATGCATGACGGAAGACAACATCAACATAGCACAAGCTAATGCTGCATACGAGATAGGTCAGTTGTTCCGTTCTTTGGGATATGAGAACGTAGATGTGCATTTCTAAAAGCATCAAGACACATGTTAAAGTCAAAGAAGAAGAATGGATAAGATAAATACGATAATAGAATCTGTAAGTACATTCCTTTGGGGATGGCCTCTCATCATTCTGCTCCTTGGCACGCATATCTACCTCACCATTCGATTGCGTTTTCCCCAACGGCACATATTCAAGGCCATACGTCTTTCTGTGAGCCGTGACAAATATTCTACTGGTGATGTGTCGCAATTTGGGTCTCTTGCCACAGCCTTGGCTGCAACGATAGGCACAGGCAATATCATTGGCGTGTCGACTGCAGTGGCACTTGGTGGCCCTGGTGCCGTGTTCTGGTGTTGGCTGACTGGTGTTTTCGGCATTTCCACCAAATATTCTGAAGGATTGCTTGCCATCAAGTATCGTGTCAAGAACAAGGCGGGAAAGATGATAGGTGGTCCGATGTACGCTCTTGAACGGGGCTTGGGGTGGAAATGGATGGCTGTCTTGTTTGCCGTCTTCACTGCGTTGGCATCCTTTGGCATCGGCAATACCGTCCAGGCCAATGCCATCTCCACAATTGCAAATGAAAGCTACAACATATCTCCATATCTGTCGGGAACTGTTATCAGCCTCCTTGCAGCTGCCGTGATACTCGGAGGTGTGAAAAGCATAGCCAAAGTATGTGGACTGCTGGTTCCATTCATGGCCGTTTTCTACATTCTTGGTTGTTTGTATATGCTTTTCATCAATGGCCAGTATGTATGGCCTGCACTGAAGCTTATTGTGGTTTCCGCTTTTTCCCCCGAAGCCGCTGGTGGTGGCTTCTTGGGTACTACCATCATGATGACAGCACGCTACGGTATTGCCAGAGGACTCTTCTCCAATGAGTCGGGCTTGGGGTCCGCCCCTATCGTTGCAGCAGCCGCTCAAACACGCAACCCTGTACGTCAGGCACTTGTCTCCAGCTCTGGAACGTTCTGGGACACCGTTGTCATCTGTTTGATTACGGGACTCGTGGTGGTGAGCAGCATCATTGCATATCCCGACATCAACTATTCTGATGGTGCTACATTGGTGAAGACCTCTTTCAGCAAGATACCTTTAGTGGGTACGCCGCTGCTCACTTTCGGCCTTCTCACTTTCGCCTTCAGCACCATTTTGGGATGGAGTTATTATGGGGAACGCGCAGTGGAATATCTCTTCAACAGGCGTTGGACCATCGCATATCGCATCCTCTACATTATTGCCATTTTCATTGGCAGCGTGGTGAGTCTCGGACTGGTTTGGAACTTTGCAGATTGCATGAATGCGCTAATGGCCATCCCCAACCTCATATCGCTGCTCCTGCTAAGTGGCGTGATTGTGTCGGAAACTCGGAAATATCTGTGGGAAAGTCGGCTTGACGAAGACATGGAAGAAATTTTGGATGAAGAGACAGCAAAAGACAAGACATTAAAAGAAAAATGATAACCTAAATATCATGTTTATTTATTAACCTTTAATTAAACTTTTATGAAAATTTCCAAACTACTTTTCTTAGGTGTCGCATTCTTCTTAGGGACGAGTGCCACCTATGCCGTCAGTGACGATGTTTGGCAAGAGCCGTCCGTCACCGGGTTCACAGCCCTCGAAGACGGTGGGACTTACTATCTCTACAATGCAGGAAGTGAGTTGCTTTTCACTCAAGGCAACGCATGGGGAACGCAAGCCAGTGTTGGCAAGACAGGACTTAAAGTCAGATTTGACAACAAAGGCGACTACTATGAGTTGGTTGACTTCTGCAAGAGCAAGAACCAATGGTTGAAGTGGTGGTTTGTTGAAGATGGCGTGAGCATGTATGTGGATTACAATGGCCAAGCCGACTGGAAATGGGAGGTTACCCGCATGAGTGGCGACTACATTCGCCTGTCACCATCTTCCCAAAACCCCAATGTGAGTGACAACAGGTATTTTGTTGGTCTCAACCGCACAGAAGACCCGGAGAACACCATCCTGACTGCCAATTGTACAGCATCAGACGGTTCGTTCATCGACTGGCGTCTTGTGAGTGAGGAAGCAGGAGATGCTTACGAAGTGCAGTATCTGACCTACGAGGTTGCCATGCAGCTGAAGGACGTGCTCAACGAGGCCGAGGAGATTGGCGCCAATGTTGCCGACCAAGTGGCTGTTTACAACAACACCAACAGCACGAAGGAAGAGTTGCAGGCTGCCATCAACGAAGCAAAGGCTGCCATCGATGCACGCATAATTGAAATCGAGCGTGAAAACATGGCCAATGCCACTGCCAGCAACCCTGTTGAAGTCACCGACCTGTTCATCACCAACCCAAGTTATGTTAACAACAACAACACAGGTTGGAGCGGCAGTACACCAGGATTCCAGAGCTACAACAATGCTGAATTCTATCAGACGGTGTTCAACACTTATCAAGATATGACTGACCTGCTCGAAGGTGTTTACAAAATCTCCAATCAGGCATTCTATCGTCCAGGCTGGGCTGATGGTGGCTACACACTCTACCAGAACAAAGATCCTCAGATCTACGACGTGAAGCTATACGCTACAACAACATTGGAAGACATGAACAAGCCCATCGTCACTGCTTACGAGGACGCAGGAGAAAGATTGAATGTAGGTGATGAGAGTCAAGCAACCACCGGCATCTTCATCCCCAACAACATGCAGGCCGCAGCTGGATACTTCGCAGCAGGACGTTACAACAACAGCATGCTCTTCCCCGTGGACGACGGCACTGCTCGCATCGGTTTGAAGAACAGTACAAGCATCGGTGGCAACTGGGTAATCTATGACAACTGGAAGCTTTTGTACTTGGGCAAGGGCAATGATGCATGGCGTGCATGGCTTGACGAATCAATTGCAGATTTGGAGAACAGTCTCAACCTCGACGGCAAGCTCATTTCAGAAATGTATCTCACTGCATACGACCAAAAATACGACCAAGCACAGAGTGCCACTGGCAAGGCTGCAAGCGTTCAAGCTTACAAGGACATGAAGGTTGCTATCAGCGACATCATGACCAATGCTGACCTGTGGGAAGAACTGAAGCAAGTTGTGGAAGAGGCTAATACCGTAGCTGCCAACCCAGACCTCGACAGCCGCTACACAAGCCCATTGGCAAACATCGACGCTGATGTCATTGCAGCACACACCTTGAGCAATGCACAGCTGCAGGCTGAAATCGAGCGCGTGAAGAACCTCATTTCAGAGGCTTACCTGCATCCGGCAGATGGAGCCGACATGACCAACATGTTGGTGAACCCAGGATTTGAGAATGGTGCTACTGGATGGACGAGAGTCGCTGCCGCAGGTGGCAACGTGACTGTGGGTGGCAATGCCAACAACCACTGCTACGAGGCTTGGAACAACGCCGACTTCGACATCCATCAGGTGGTGAAGAATGCTCCTAAGGGTGTTTATGAAATCAGTGTGCAGGGCTTCTATCGTTATGGTCGCGGCCAATACCAAGCATACTTGGATGGTAATATCTACACCACCAAGGAGGGATGCCCAGTGTTCGTATATCTTAACAGCAACGCAACTCCATTCACCAACGTCTATGGTGACCCAGTACAAATCACAGATGCAAGCTTCTATGGTTCTGGCTATGAGTCTCAGACTCTCCCCGACGGCACCGTATTGTACTTCCCCAACACTATGGATAATGCTGCCGTGGCATTCAGCAACGGCATGTACACCCAGTCTGCTTATGGACTCGTATCACAAGATGGTCTTGACATCCGTATTGGTGTGAAGGGCAACTCCAGCCAATTGGGTGACAGCTGGTGTATCTGGGACAACTTCAAGCTGTACTATCGCGGCTTCAAGGCTGATGTTGTGAAGCCAATTCTTGAGCAAGCCATCGCTGAGGCTGAAGCCAACATCGCTGCTGGTGGTATTGGTAGCGGAGCTGCAGCCGACCTGCAGGCAGCCATCAACCAAGGCAAATCCGTTGTGAATGGCTCAAATGGTGAAGCTATGTTCAATGCTTTGACACAGCTATATGACTTGAGTGATGAGGTTATTGAATCCAAAGCCGTCATCGCACGCTTGACAGAGGCCAACGAGCGTCTGGCTGCAGCCATCGAAGCATCAGAAACATCTGACGCCATCAAGGCTGAGGCTCAAGACATCTACGACCAGAACAAGGAAAGCATCGCCATCAACGAGATATCCGAAGACGATGTGGACAGCCTCATTGAGGAAATCGACAACATGATTGCACGTCTGAAGTTGCCAGCTGACATAGCCGATGCAACATGGTCATCACCTGTCGACTGCACAGGCATGATTGTCAATCCAAATTATGACAACGGCAATGATGAAGGTTGGACTGGTGGAGCTACCGTGAATGGCAGCAGCCTGAACGCTGAGAAGTTCAACACCAACTTCAACTACTTCCAAGACATCAAGGGTCTGCCAGAGGGCTACTACACATTGTCAGTGCAAGGTTTCTACCGTGCAGGCTATGCTGGTCTCGACTTCACCACATTCATTGAAGACCCCAAATCCAACAATAATGCCATCCTCTATGCCACCTCTGGTGACAATAATAAAGAGAAGAGCATCTTCCGCCTCGCATCACAGGCTGTTGCCTCCGACACTTTGAAAGCAGAATGGACATGGGCTTCTGAAGAAGACCATCTTATTGTGCCCGACAGAATGAGCACAGCCAATGAAGCATTTGGAATGACCAATGCTGATGGCAATTTGCTCTATTCCAACAACAACGTCACTGTGAAGGTTG
>CAMJLI010000081.1 GCA_946406585.1 uncultured Prevotellaceae bacterium
GCATGATTGTCGTTAATGATGCCGAAAAAGAAACCATCATGGTGGTCAGCGAGAACGGATTTGGAAAACGTTCGCAAGTGGAAGACTACCGCAAGACAAGCCGTGGCGTGAAGGGCGTCAAAACCATGCAGATAACCGAGAAAACCGGTAGGGTGGTGGCCATAAAGAATGTCTCCGACGAGCACGACCTCATGATAATCAACAAGAGCGGCATCGTGATACGTCTCTCTGTGGCAGAGTGCAGGGTGATGGGAAGGGCAACACAAGGAGTGAAGCTCATCAACCTCACCAAGAAAAACGACGTCATAGCAAGCGTATGCAAGGTGATGGGAGCCGAACTGGAAGCTCAGGTGGAGGAAATGAGCAGGGCAGAATGGGCACAAAAGAGCGACAGCATAAGACGCGACACCTTGGCGGACAGTATCGAAAAAACTGAAACGGAAGGCGAAGACATCGACGGAGAAATCGACGAAAACCAAGAATCGGCAGACAATGAATCCAATTTCGCTGGGGCTCGTGAACAGTATCTCTTTAATGACGAAGATTTCGAGGATGATGATGTGAAAACAGATGATTCCAGCAAAAACAATTAATATAATCAACATTTCTTTATTTTATTAACAAAAACAAGAAACAACAACCTTTTTAATATTAATGATTATGAAAAAAATTATGATCATGGCTATGATGGCAGTAGCTGCCTCTACAGCCTTCGCTGGCGACTCGCCCGCACTCAAGTCTATCCTGAAAGCCAAAACCTATGCTGAGGCAGAAAGCTTGCTGAATTCCTCTCTCGGACAACTCGCCAGCGATGCTGAAAAAGCCTCCGCATACAACAAACTTTACCAACTTGCTTTTGATACTTTCAACAAGCAACAGACAATCATGACTGAAAACACCGTGGCTCAAATGAATAACGGAAAAGTTCAGCCCGTGGACTCTGCATTGTTGTACACTTCTATCTACCAGGCATTTCAGGCTGCTCTCGAATGTAACAAATACGACCAGATGCCCAATGAAAAAGGAAAGGTGAAACCTAAATTCCATGACAATCTCGCATCACAACTCTTCCCACAAAGAGGCAACCTTGTCAATGGTGGCATCTATTTCCAGGATCATGGAGACTTGAAGAGCACTTACAAGTATTTCGCTTCTTACGTGGACACCAGCAGTGAAGACCTCTTCGCTCAGGAAATAGCCAAGACTCCTGATACCAATGTGGGACAGATTGCATACTATGCTGCTATCTATGCATATCAGAACAAGGACATCAAGGGATGCCAGAAATATGCTGACATTGCCATGAAGGATGAGAAGTATCATAAGGATGCCAACAACCTGAAACTCGCTGTCGTACAAGAGAGCCTGAAGACTCGTGAAGACTCGCTCAACTACGTTACCGACCTGGAGCAACAGTTTGCTGCCGACCCCGACAACGAGACCATCTTTGGAACACTGGTCAACATGTACTCAGGACTGAAGATGAACGACAAGATGAACGCTGTGTTTGAAAAGAAGCTGCAGACCGACCCCAACAACTTCGTGGTATGGGCTGTGAGAGGACAGAACGCCATGCTCGACCAAAAACTCGACGAGGCTGTGGAATATTACAAGAAGGCTCTCGCAACACAACCGGAAAACGCACAAATCCTCACTTATCTCGGAGCATGCCAGCTTGACAGAGGTTCGCAAAAGGAGAATAACGCTGCCAACAAGACCGGACGTGTGCCAGAGGAGGCCATGAAGCAAATACGCCCACTCTATGAAGAGGCAAAGGGTTATCTGGAAAAAGCAAAGCAGCTTGACCCTGACAGGGAGAAGGCCAACTGGGCTTATCCTCTCTACAGATGCTGCTATCAGCTGTATGGTGCAGACGACCCACGCACACAGGCTGCTGAGGCTGATACTAAAAAATAACATTTTATGAAGGAGGGTGTGCTATCATTGGCACACCCTCATTTTAACAAAATCAATAGGTTTAATTGAGTTCCAAGAAATACACTTAGCGAGGGAACTACAGAATGAAAAGATTGTTTTTTTACTTGTTGCTGTCAACCCTCCCTCTTTTTGCCACTGCACAGAAAAAAGCCATTTCACAGGCAAAGACATATATCAAGAGTGGACGGGATCTTGACAAGGCGGTAAAACTCATGGAAGACTTGCTGAAAGACTCCACCTTCCGACGTAATGAGAAGGTGTGGCTGACCATGGGGGATGCCGTGAAAATGCAATATGACCAGGGTAACCAAAAATTGTATCTCAAGCAAAAATATGACACGGCATCGCTGTTCGCAAAGGCCAAGGACTTGTTCTATATATATGAATGTCTTGACTCTCTGGATGCCATGCCCGACAAAAAAGGAAAGGTAAACTTGAATTATAGAGACAAGCATGCGCATCTCTTGAATGCCATCAGACCCAATATATACAATGGGGCTGCATACTATCTCAGAAAATATGATTTCAAAAATGCATGGGCGTTTGACGACACTTACCTAGAATGTGGTTCAAACCCCTTGTTCTACGAATATAAATACCTCGAAAACGACACACTGATGCCTAAGGCGGCTTACAGGGCTTTTTATAGCGCTTACCGGCTTGGTGATGCCAACAAGATGAAAAAATACGTGGAGTTGGCTGAACGTGACTCTACAAAACTTGAAAACATCATACAGTACATGGCTGAAGTGCAAATGAAGGACAAGGATACCATATCGTATGTGGCTTCTCTGAAAAGAGGATTCAGACTGTCACCTTCCCATCCGTTCTTCTTCCCTAGGCTGGTGGACTATTACAATGCCAAGGCAATGACCGATTCCGCCACAATTTTCATCGACAATGCCTTGGCTGCTGATAGTACCAACGTGCTGTTCCTCTTTGCCAAAAGTACGGCTCTGCTCAACGACAAGGACTATGAGCAGTGTATTGGCATTACTACAAAACTATTGGAAATCAACGACTCCATGCCCGAAGCCTATTGCAATATGGGACTGGCTTATTATAATCAAGCCCTGGAACTCGACAAGACAATGCAGAGGTCGAGAAAAAAACGTCAGGCAGTGAACAATCTCTATGAGAAAAGCAGGCCTTACATGGAGAAATACAGGGCGATGGCTCCACAGCAGCAAGCCAAGTGGGTGCCGGCTCTATATACAATATACCTCTACCTCAACATGGGGAAGGAGTTTGAAGAAATAGACCGTTTAAGGGAAACACTGAAACTATAGACTGATATGGAAGAGAAAACAATTCTTGAAAAATTGAAAATCAAGGAGTTGAGCGAGATGCAGAAAGCCACCGCCGACGCTTTGACGAATGGCCATGACGATGTGCTCGTGCTGTCGCCCACTGGTAGTGGGAAGACACTCGCTTATCTCTTGCCCATAGTCCGGATGCTCAATAGGAAAGATGACAACTTGCAGATGGTGGTCATCGTGCCGGGAAGAGAACTTGCCCTGCAATCGGCACAGGTGCTGGCTGAAATGGGCACAGGGCTGAGGTGCATGAGCGTGTATGGAGGAAGACCGGCCATGGACGAGCACAGGGAGATGCGGAAGACAAGGCCGCAGGTGCTTTTTGCCACTCCCGGGCGACTGAACGACCATATAGAGAAAGGCAACATCGATACCGAACATGTGGGATTGCTTGTCATAGATGAATTCGACAAATGCCTCAACATGGGGTTCCATGACGAGATGCGCAAGGCATTGGATTTCTTGCCTTCTGTCAGACGAAGGGTGCTCCTTTCGGCTACCGAGGCAGACAGCATACCTCATTTCGTGAGAATGGGGCACGTTCATCGCATCGATTTCATACATTCCGGCAATTCCGTGCCAGAGAGAATAAGCATCAAGATGGTGAGAAGTCAGGAAAAGGACAAGCTCGGCACCCTTGAAAGGCTTCTCAGGGCATTGGGCGGACAAAGCATGGTGTTTCTTAATTACAGGGATAGTGTGGAACGCACCGATGCTTTCCTGAGACAAAAGGGATTTGTCACCAGCGCTTTTCATGGTGGTCTTGACCAACGACAACGTGAGGATGCCCTTTACAAATTCTCCAATGGCTCTTCTTCTGTATGTGTGGCCACCGACCTGGCGTCGAGAGGTCTCGACATCCCTTCGGTAGACCATATCATACATTACCATCTGCCTCTCGGTGAAGATGAATATGTGCACAGGGTGGGGAGAACTGCCCGATGGGATGCCCATGGCGCCAGCTTTTTCATTCTTGGACCAGAAGAAGACCTGCCTCAATACTTGAATGAAGAAGTGGAAGAATATGTCATCCCGCAACAATTGCCGCTCCCGCAACCTCCAAAGATGGCAACCATTTACATAGGTAAGGGAAAGATGGACAAGATAAGCAAGGGAGACATCGTGGGATTCCTATGCAAGGTGGCTGGACTTGAAAAAGACGATATTGGGCGTATCGACGTGAAAGACAGATATGCTTACGCAGCAGTGTCAAATAAAAAGGTGAAACAAGTCTTGGAGCATGCCAAAGGGGAAAAGATAAAAGGCATCAAGACCATTGTCGAACCCGTAAGGTGACATGGATGGGAGGATGGCTCTTGTCTGATTTTTTTGTCAAAAATGACAACTGGAAATGACAAAAAAGGAAGAATTTACATCAAATATGTGACATAAATATCGTTTCTACTTGACCTTGAATGATAAAATGCCAAAAACAATGCCGATAATTTGCTCCTTTCGACAAAATGGAGTAACTTCGCACTCGATTTTCGAAGCATTCATTTACAACCAGATACAAATATTAAAAAAACTGTCAGATGAAGAAGTACAATTTTAACGCAGGGCCATCGATTCTCCCAAGAGAGGTTATCGAAAAGACTGCCCAGCAAATCTTAGACTTCAACGGTAGTGGACTCTCACTCGCTGAGATTAGCCACAGAGCGAAAGATTTCCAACCAGTGGTCGACGAGGCCGTGGCACTCATCAAAGAGTTGCTACAGGTGCCTGAAGGCTATTCCGTTATCTTCCTCGGTGGAGGCGCATCTCTCGAATTTTGCATGGTGCCCTACAATTTCCTCATTAAGAAAGCTGCCTATCTCAATACCGGCACATGGGCAAAGAAAGCAATGAAGGAAGCAAAACTCTTTGGAGAGGTCGTTGAGGTCGCTTCGTCGGCTGATGCCAACTATACATTCATTCCCAAGGGATGGACTTGCCCTGATGATGTGGACTATCTGCACATCACTACCAACAATACCATTTATGGCACTGAGATAAGAAAAGACCTCGATGTCAATGCAAGACTCATTGCCGACATGTCGTCCGACATCTTCAGCCGCCCAATCGACGTGGCAAAATACGACTGCATATATGGTGGAGCACAGAAAAACCTCGCCATGGCTGGTGTCACTCTCGTCATTCTCAAGGACGACGTCCTTGGAAAGGCTCCAAGGCCCATTCCTACAATGCTCGACTACCGCACACACGTAGAGAAAGGCTCCATGTTCAATACTCCTCCTGTGGTGCCCATCTATAGCGCTCTGGAGACACTCAGATGGCTGAAAGCCAATGGTGGCGTGGAAGCAATGGACAAACTCGCACAAAAGAGAGCTGAAATAGTTTATGGCGAAATCGACCGCAACAAACTCTTCCGTGGCACAGTCACCGACGAGGCTGACAGGTCGCTCATGAACATTTGCTTCGTGATGAATGATGAATACAAGGAACTGGAGAAGCCGTTCCTCGAGTTTGCTACATCCAAGGGCATGGTTGGTATCAAGGGACACCGCTCGGTGGGTGGTTTCCGTGCCAGCTGCTACAATGCACAGACCATCGAGGGCGTGGAGGCTCTGGTGGCTTGCATGAAGGAATTTGAAGCTAAAGCATAAGTGTGAAACAATAAATTTTTTACTTATGAAAGTATTGGTGGCAACTGAAAAGCCGTTTGCACCTGTTGCAATCGACGGAATAAGAAAAGAAGTGGAAGGTGCAGGACATGAACTGGTTCTGCTCGAAAAATACACAGAAAAAGCCCAATTGCTTGAGGCAGTGAAAGATGCTGACGCCATGATCATACGTTCCGACAAGGTGGATGCAGAGGTGCTCGATGCAGCCAAAAACCTCAAGATTGTGGTGCGTGCCGGCGCTGGTTACGACAACATCGACCTTGCCGCTGCCACAGCACACAATGTGGTGGCTGAGAACACGCCAGGACAGAATGCCAACGCCGTGGCTGAATTGGTCTTCGGATTGCTGGTGTATGCTGTTCGCAGCTTCTATAACGGAAAGGCTGGCTCTGAACTTATGGGCAAGAAGCTCGGCATTCTCGCTTTCGGAAACGTGGGCCGCAATGTGGCACGCATCGCCAAGGGATTCGGCATGGACATCTATGCTTATGATGCTTATTGTCCTGCTGAAGTGATTGAGCAGGCAGGGGTGCACGCTGCTAAGAACCAAGACGAACTGTTCCAGACCTGTGATGTGGTGAGCTTGCATATTCCTGCTACTCCAGAGACAAAACAAAGCATCAATGCTGAAGTCGTGGGGCAGATGAAAAAAGGTGGCATCCTCGTAAATACTGCACGCAAGGAGGTGATCGATGAGCCTTCACTCATCAAACTCATGTCTGAACGTACTGACCTCAAGTTTGTCACGGACATCAAACCTGATGCAGATGCAGAATTCGCTGCTTTCGAAGGGCGCTATTTCAGCACACCCAAGAAGATGGGAGCCCAAACAGCTGAGGCCAACATCAATGCCGGAATTGCTGCTGCAAGGCAAATAAATGCTTTCTTTGCCGACGGATGCACTAAATTCCAGGTTAACAAATAATACTTTTTACCGGTGGTGTCTGGTGTTTCCAAGGCATCACCGGCTTCTTTTTCAAATGACATATAAAGTTATAAAGATAAAACCTTAAAACTTTAAATCCTTAACACTATGGCTATAGTTAAACCGTTCAAAGGCTTGAGACCACCACGCGAGCTGGTGGAGAAAGTGGAGTCAAGACCCTACGACGTGCTCAATTCTGAAGAGGCAAGACAAGAGGCTGGAGACAATGAAATGAGTTTGTACCATATCATAAAGCCTGAAATTGACTTTGAGCCTGGCACAAGCGAATACGACCCGAAGGTGTATGAGCGTGCTGCCGAAAACTTCAAGAAATTCCAAGACAAGGGGTGGCTGGTGCAGGACAGCGAAGAGCACTATTATATCTATGCGCAGACCATGAACGATAAGACACAATATGGATTGGTGGTGGCTGCACATACCGACGACTACATGCATGGACGCATCAAGAAGCATGAACTTACCAGGCGCGACAAGGAGGAGGACAGGATGAAGCACGTCAGGGTGAACAATGCAAACATAGAGCCTGTATTCTTCGCATATCCCGACAATGACATCCTCGACAGGGTGATTAGCAGATATGCCGACCAGGAGCCGGAATATGATTTCATTGCTCCAATAGATGGCTTCAGACATCGATTCTGGGTGATTTCCGACGCTGACGACATCGAGGTGATCACAAGGGAGTTCTCCAACATTCCATACCTTTACATTGCCGATGGGCATCACCGCTCTGCCGCTGCAGCATTGGTGGGCGCGGAAAAGCAAAGGGAGAATCCCAACCACAGAGGCGATGAGGAGTATAATTACTTCATGGCTGTTTGCTTCCAAGCATCACAACTGACCATACTCGACTACAACAGGGTGATTACCGACCTGAATGGACTCTCCACTGCACAGTTCTTTGAAAAACTGAAAGCTCATTTTGCAATCGAAGACATGGGGACGGACATTTACAAGCCACAGAGGTTGCATGAGTTCTCTCTTTATATCGACGGTCATTGGTATAAACTCACGGCTTTGCGTGGCTCTTACGACCCCAATGACCCCATCGGCGTGCTCGACGTGGACATATCCTCACGACTCATTCTCGATGAAATATTGGGCATTCAAGACCTTCGCTCATCTAAGCGCATTGATTTCGTGGGTGGACTTCGTGGACTGGGTGAGTTGAAGAGGCGTGTGGACAGCGGTGAGATGCGTCTTGCACTGGCTCTTTATCCTGTCACAATGAAGCAGATAATGGACATTGCAGATAGTGGAAACATAATGCCGCCAAAGGCAACGTGGTTTGAACCAAAACTGCGCTCGGGGCTTGTCATTCACAAACTCTCATGACGGAAGACGAGTATCTCACCATCACCGACAAAGTGGGGGAGGGGTTCTACTCTGAAAAGAGGAGCAAGTTCCTTGCCTTTGCACATCATGTGGAGAGCATCGATGATGTGAAATCTATCATTGCATCATACCGCACAAAGTATTTTGATGCCCGTCATGTGTGCTATGCCTATATGTTGGGTGCTGAGAGAAAAGACTTCCGAGCCAATGACGACGGGGAACCTGGAAGCACTGCCGGAAAGCCTATCTTGGGACAGATAAACAGTCGGGAACTCACCGATATA
>CAMJLI010000082.1 GCA_946406585.1 uncultured Prevotellaceae bacterium
AAATAGCGGGGTGGCTCGACAAGCCACCCCGTTTTTGGCTGGTTTCAAAAAACCAATGACTGTTTATAGGGTTATTTCCACTTTCTTCAAGTCTTGGTTCCTCGAACTGTTGCCATAAAACACCTCATATCTGCCTGGCTTGGTGCGCATGGTGTTTGTCTCGGTGTCGAACAGTTCAAATGATTGTGGCGTGAGTTCGAGTTCCACTTCCACTGTCTGGCCTGCCTTTACAGACACTCGCTTGAATGCCCTGAGAGACTTCAGTGGGCCATCTACATCGGCAGGATTGCGAACGTATGCTTGCACCACCTCTGTGCCGTCGCATTTGCCAGTGTTCTCCACTGGAATGCGAAGGATGTGGTTGCCGTTGCTCATGCTTGTCGTGGCTGTTCCGATGCGGAATGTTGTGTAACTCTGTCCATACCCGAAGGCGAAGAGCGGGTCGTCGAAATATCTGTATGTGCGTCCCTTCATGGAATAGTCCTCGAAGTCAGGCAGTTGTGCTGATGATTTGTAGAAAGTGACAGGCAGTTTCCCGCAAGGGTTGTAGTCGCCGTAAAGCACGTCGGCTATAGCCTGACCACCCTCTTGACCGGCGTACCAAACTTGCAGGATGGCATCGCAATAGCGTGTCTCAGGCTCCAAGGCAATGGCAGAACCAGAGCAGTTGACGAAAACTATTGTCTTGCCTGCATCTTTCAGAGCCTTGAGAAAATCGCGTTGCACTTTTGGCAGTTCGATGTTGGTGCGGTCGCCGCCCTTGAAACCTTCTACGTTCACAGGCATCTCCTCGCCTTCGAGTGCGGGGGATATGCCACCTACGAAGATGACTTTCTCAATGCCTGAAAGTTGGCGTATGATGTCGTCGTAGTTGATGGGATGTTCACGGGCAATGTTGATTTTCATGTTGGCTCCCCATGTCTTGACGAAAGAGAACCTCACCTCTATATTATACTGCTTGCCGGCTTCTGCATTTATTACAGTGCGTGTGGGTGTGGTGCGCCAAGTATGTTCCCGTGCCTTTCGCTCACCGTTCACGTAAACCTCGAAATGGCCGCAACCTTCCACGTTGAGCACATATTCACCAGACTGGGTGGGAGTGAAAACAGTCTCATATTTGGCAGAGAAATCTTCTGTCTTCACGCCGGGGGCAAAAACATGCATTCCGGCAGTGGTGACAGCCAATGGCGTGGTGTAGTATTGTGTGCTGACGCTCTTGCCCGACATCTCGGTGTTGTTCCAGAAGGTGCCCCTTAGACCGCGCTTGCCGTCAATCGAACATAGTGTGGGCAGCAGGCATTCCATCACCTTGTCGTATGTCAGGTCGCAACCTGTGATGTGCAAGAGCTTGCGTTGCTTCGTCTTTATGCCGTCGAGGATGGTGATGGTGTGGTTGGGCGTGCCATTGTAGTTTCCCCACATCATCGGCTCGTCGTTGGAATTGGGACCGATGACGGCTATTTTCTCCCCTTTCTTCTTCAGTGGCAGCACATTGCCCTTGTTCTGCAAAAGCACTATCGACTCGTGAGCCATGTCGAGGGCTATCTGACGATGAGCCTTGCTGTCCATCACACTGTAAGGTATTTTCGACCACTCCACGAGTGATGGGTCATCCATCTCGCCAAGGTCAAAACGCCCTTCAAGCAGACGGATGACATGCTTGTCCACTTCTTTTTCTGTTATCAGTCCTCTCCTTACTGCTTCGGGGATGCTCTTGTAGGCATAGTCATAGCCACACTCCACGTCAGTTCCTGCTATTGTGGCTTTGGCAGAGGAGTGTATGGCATCAGATGATGACTTGTGGCTGCTGTGGAAGTCGCTCACTGCACCGCAGTCGCTGACTACAAGGTATTTGAACCCCCATTCGTCACGAAGGATTTGCTGCAGCAGACGGGCGTTTCCGCAGCATGGCTCATCGTCGAGACGTTGGTAGGCGCACATCACCTCACGAACTTTCGCATCTTGAACAAGTGTCTTGAATGCTGGCATGTAGGTCTCCCAAAAGTCTCGTGGGGAAACATCGTTCAGGTTGGCTGTATGGCGAGTCCATTCCGGTCCGCTATGTACGGCATAGTGCTTGGCGCATGCCCACAACTTGCGGTAGCGTGATGTCTCCGGACCTTGCAGCCCACGCACAACGTTCAAGCCCATCACCGATGTGAGATAGGGGTCTTCGCCGTAGGTCTCCTGTCCGCGTCCCCAGCGTGGGTCGCGGAATATGTTCACGTTGGGTGTCCAGACAGACAAACTGTGGAATTTCTGGTCTTCGCCACCATTGAGCATGCGCTGGTTGTACTGGGCGCGGAACTCGGTGCTGGCGGCATCGAACACACGGTAGAGCAAATCAGGGTCGAACGACGATGCCATGCCTATGGGCTCGGGGAATACTGTCACATTACCCATGTTGGCTGCTCCATGCAAGGCCTCGCTCCACCAAAAGAATTTCTTGATTCCCAGACGGGGAATGGCAGGACTCTCGTCGAGCATCAGTTGGGCTTTTTCTTCCAGTGTCAGTCGCGAACACAGGTCTTTGGCACGCTCTATTGCACTCAGTTCAGGGTTTTGGTATGGCAATGTCTGTGCATTTGCCGACATGAACGACATCAATGCACATGCAACAAGGCTAACTATTTTTTTCATGTTCTTTAGGTTTTTTGTTTTGGCTTAATAGTGCAAATATACAAAGATTCTGACATATTGTGATTAGTTCGGCACTTTTTTTATCGTTTCCTCTCTTTTTCGATAGATTTTCATGAATTGTCACTAATTTTGCAAAAGCTTGGTGTTTCAGACGCCTGACAAGAAGATAGCTGTACCTGTTTATATTTGCCAAAAGATGGATAGAAACCAGAAAATAGCCTTTGCACGAATCATCTCCGACTTGATAGAGGCCGACTTCATCGTCGAGAAGAGGGAAATGGATTATTTCGAGAGTGTAATCTCCCGGGAGCATCAGCGTATATCGCGGTCTATGTTGATAGAAGGCAAACATCTCACCTTGGCAAAGGCGGTGAAAGATTTGCGTGACTTGCCAGAAAAAGAAAAAACAGAAGTGATAGCCCTCATCAAGGAGTTGGCATTGGCCGACGGCAACTGCGTGCCACAAGAAGCCATCTTGATGCTTGCTCTTATAGAGTCTTTGGAGGGCAATGGCGAGTTCTTCTCAGTGAAGGCTGGTGATTTGCATTTGGAAAACCTAACTGCCATATATATCGAAAACGAACAGGGCACAACCACTGATGGATATGTGGAAAGTCATTTTAGGGAAATCAACAACGAATTGGCAATGGCTGGCTTCCAATTCGTCTATATTCCCCATATCGCAAAAGACTTCGACACCATGGATAAAGACTACTTGAAAAAGGTGGTGACTTACATGATTCCATCGGCATCAGAAGAGAGGGCATGCCAAATATGCGATGAACTCTGCAACATCACAACAGTGAGATTCTGCAGGGATTTGTTATACAAGAAAATAGGACTCAACCTCATAGGTGCACCACCTTCGTTGCTCTTCAAAGTGAACGATTCTGCCATCGTGAATGCTCCTGATGGGATGGAGGAATCCGAGCGGGTGGCTTATTCCAATTTCTTGCTTTTGAACATGGGCGACGACATGTTGCATACAATAAGGAAAATGGTGGATGCCTACGGGAGCATGGTAAGTTGCATGAAGCCAGTGCAAATTCAACCTGGCCACAAGAAATTTCTGTATAATGGATTTCATCGTTGGCTGTTCGACTTGATATGCTATGGCAGGGAATTGAAAGAATACCGTTTGGAAATCAACTTGGATAATAGGGAAGCGCCAGTCTTGTTCAGGTCTGATGACAGCGAGGAGGTGCCTGTGAAGATGGGAGCGCAGGAGGCGGCTTTGTATATCCTTATCGTGCAGGAATCGCTGCGGGGCAAGGGGCTGGATTGGCGTGAACACATCCCCAAGGAAGAGAAGAAGGTGCTGATGGAAAAATACAATGCCATCTACCGGCAGATAGGCAAGGGCAGGGTGGCTACCGATTACAAAGACAGGACATTGGCACATCATATCCGCACCAAGGTGAAGGCTTTGCAGCAAATTGCCAACCGCGAAATGTTCGTGCCGGAAAACGTAAAGGATGGCAAGGAGTCTTATTACCGTGTGGTGGCTCCTGAAAGCCATGTCGTCATTCGTAAATAAATAAGGTGTTTTCAACGTTGTATTGGTTTTTGCCGGAAAAAGGCTCTTTTTGCCAACAACGTTGTTTTTGGGCGGATTTTTCGATTGTCTCGATAAAAAGCCTTACCTTTGTTTCGAAATGAAAGAAAGTATTGAGAAAAAATGTTTGGAGCAAGGCTCCGAATATGTTGTCAGCCACGAGAATATGAATATGATTCCCCCTCCCGAGGAGGAGTCTTTGTTGTTGGGCTACTTGAAGAAATTCAAGGACCCTCTCATCATCGTATTGCTTGTAGTTTTCTTCTTTTCCGTGGTTGTCGCCTTATATGGTATCCATGAGGGCAAGCCTTGGTCTACGCTGATTGAACCGGCAGGAGTGCTTGTCGCACTGCTGCTGGCAACTGGAGTAGGCTTCTTGTTTGAAGTCAAGGCTGCAAGGGAGTTCAAGATTCTCAACAAACAGAAGAATGGGCGGCCGGTGAAGGTGCTCAGATGGAGAAAAGGGGCTGACAGAAGGAAAGAACATCCGGCAATCTTCCAAATAGCAAAGCGCGATGTGGTGAAGGGCGATGTTGTCAGGCTGGAAAGCGGCGACGAGGTGCCTGCCGACGGGATATTGTTGGATTCCAAAAGTCTGAACGTCGACGAAAGTGCTTTCACTGGCGAGATGTTTGCCAGCAAGAAGGTTGATATTACGGATGACGACGATGATGCCGCATATCCATGCAACAGGCTGCTGCGTGGCAGCATCGTAATCGAAGGCTATTGCCTATATCAGGTAGACGCCGTGGGGGTGGACACCGAAGAGGGGCGTGGGGCAAGACTCATGAATGAGGAGACGGAGGTGGTCACTCCGCTCAACCAACAACTCAACACGCTCGGACTGTGGATTACCAAGGCCAGTTATGTGGTTGCCGCCCTGATTGTCGTGGGGAGATTGATTTATTATCTCTTCTTTGATGGTCACTCCGCTGATGGCGATTGGCTTGGGATGCTTGAGTTCTTGCTCGATTCCATCCTCCTTGCAGTGACATTGGTGGTGGTGGCAGTACCCGAGGGCTTGCCAATGAGTGTCACCATCAGTCTGGCATTGAGCATGAGGAGGATGCTGAAAGAGAACAACTTGGTGCGTCGGTTGCATGCTTGCGAGACGATGGGTGCTGCAACAGTGGTGTGTACCGACAAGACGGGGACGCTGACAAGAAACAAGTTGAGGGTGATGGAGGATAGTGAGGAAGTGTGGGTGGACATTGAATTCCTCGCTCAAAACATCGCCGTTAATTCTACCGCTGAATTGGCGACAAAGGATGATGGGGCGCCACGCTCCATAGGAAATCCTACAGAAGGGTCGCTCTTGTACTGGCTCTTGAGAAGAAAGGGCTTGGATTACCATAAGTATAGGGAGCAAGCCACCATAATAGACCAGGTGCCTTTCACGCCAGAAACCAAGTACATGGTTACGATTGCCACCGACAATGTCACCAACAGGACTTTCCGTTATGTGAAAGGTGCGCCCGAAATAGTTCTCGGAATGTGCGATGAGATAGCAAAGGGCAATACCGAGGACGACGTTAGGAGAAGGCTTGCCGAGATGCAGAATGCAGGGCGGCGAACCTTGGCTTTTGCCTGTCAAGAGATAATCAAGGGCGAGACCACTCCATTGGTGTTTATTGGATTCGTGGGCATGGCAGACCCTGTGCGTGTGGATGTGCCTGATGCAGTGAAGACTTGTCAACAGGCTGGAGTGCGTGTCATCATGGTGACAGGTGATGTGGCTCTCACAGCAAACGAGATAGCTCGGGAAACAGGCATCATGAGTGAGGACGAACCTGTGCAAACTATTACAGGACAAGCTTTTGCCGAAATGGATGACAATACCATCAAGCAAGATGTGCTGCCACGGCTGAAAGTGCTGTCAAGGGCAAGACCTGCCGACAAGCTGCGACTGGTGTCGCTGCTCCAGGAAAAGGGTGAAGTGGTGGCGGTGACAGGCGATGGCACCAACGATGCCCTTGCTCTAAAAAAGGCGCAGGTGGGATTGTCAATGGGCGATGGTACCTCAAGGGCTAAAGAGGCCAGTGACATAACCATCATCGACAATTCGTTTGCAAGTATCAACAAGGCCATTCTTTGGGGTAGGTCGCTATACATGAACATAAAGCGATTCCTCTTGTTCCAAATGACCATCAACGTATGTGCTTGTCTGATAGTCCTTTTAGGTGCATTTACAGGATTGCAGTCGCCTCTCAATGTCACCCAGATGCTGTGGGTGAACCTTATCATGGACACTTTTGCAGCAATAGCTCTGTCATCGCTGCCGGCTGACAACAGGGTGATGCACGACAAGCCGAGAAGTCCACGAAGCCATATCATAGACCGTAAAATGGCAAAACAGATATTGTGGGTGTCCATGTTGTTCTTCTTGATATTGGTAGTGTTGTGGCAGTTGCTGTGGCATGGCCAAATAAATGCTGTTTCAGATTTGTTTGATGCAGACCATTTCGATGGTTTCTTCACAAAAATTCTTGATTGGAATAATAGAAAAGCAGAACTTGAACCCAGAGAACTGGGCGTGTTCTTCACCACTTTTGTTCTCATGCAATTCTGGAACTTGTTCAATGTGAGGTATTACCGCACGGGAAGAAGCCTCGTCTCCACATTGGTTGGCTTGTTCAAGCATCAAGAGGAAGCCAAGGCCTCGGTAGGAAAGGGCTTCTTGTTTATTGCAATGGTCATCCTTTTGGGACAGGTCTTTATCGTCACTTTTGCTGGAAAGATGTTTGGTGTGGAACGTTTATCTCTTGCAGACTGGCTGTGCCTGTTGGTGATAACTTCACCAATACTTATAATAGGAGAAATAGGTAGAATGGTAAAAAATAGGAAGAAATGAAAAAGCTAATATGTTTGGTAATAGTACTTGCCATTGCCATCCTGATGACACTCACCGTGCCAGACAAGAAGGAGCACAAGCAAGCCATGATGAAGGCCATCAGTGAATATGTGGATGAAGAAGCCACAAACAGAGGCATAGGTGACAACGGCATCACCCGTGTGGGCAAAAAGATGGTCGTAAAGGTCATCGAGTCAGTGCTTTCCTCAAAATTGGAGGAAACCAACTACATCCTCTTCAACACAACCCATATCAAGATGGAGGACAAAGACAAACTGCTCTCAGTGGGACTGTTTGGACATGTGTTCACTTTCAACAAGGAAATGCTGCGTGATGCTCTTGATGAGGCGGCTCTTGAAAAAGCAGAAAAGAAACGCGAGAAAAAGGAAGCCAAGGCAGAAATGAAACGATTGAAGGAGGAGGCCAAGTTGGAGAAAAAGCGACTGAAGGAAAAGGCCAAGATGGAGAGGAAGGAATTGAAGGAAAAGGCCAAGATGGAGAGGAAGCAACAGCGCGAACTGAAGAAGCAGCAACGCGAGGCTGAAAGGGAGGTGAGAAAAAGGCTGAAAGAGGCCAACAAATGATTGGCAAAATATTTTTGTCAACAGGCTCAATCAAGTGACATCATACCCCCCACAACATAAAAAACCCCACAACCAATCATGGAAAGAAACGATTATCTGCGCATAGCATGGGAGTTTGTGGAAAACACAGGCCGAAGCATTTTTCTAACAGGAAAGGCGGGAACGGGAAAGACCACTTTCCTGAAAACTGTCGTGAGCCGTTCCAAGAAGCGGTCTATTGTCGTAGCACCTACAGGAGTGGCTGCCATCAATGCGGGGGGAGTGACCATACATTCTTTTTTTCAGTTGCCTTTGACTCCTTTTGTACCTGATGCAAAGATAAAGAACAAGTTCGACTTCGGTCTTAACAAGAGGAGAGTCATCGCATCCATCGACCTTCTCATCATTGATGAAATATCGATGGTGAGAAGCGACTTGCTTGATGCCATAGACCATGTGCTGCGAAGATACCGTAATAGATTGCTGCCCTTCGGAGGCGTGCAATTGCTGATGATTGGAGACTTGCAGCAGCTCACGCCAGTGGTGACTCCCGAGGACGAACACTTGCTTCAGCCATATTACGACACTCCTTATTTCTTTGGCTCCAAGGCTCTTGCACAGATAGACTATGTAACAATACAGTTGGACAAGGTCTATCGGCAGCAGGATTACTCTTTCATTCAGCTGCTCAACCATGTGCGCTC